>NZ_QXQR01000028.1:0-11045 GCF_003660355.1 Helicobacter sp. L8 | reverse complement strand
TGATTGAGCCACCTTTTAAAACCATTCCACTTCCCGCTATTGTCCTGCACCTTGTGGATAATATCATCCCCGCGCTCTAGCCCCTGCAAACTCTCGTAAGGCGCGCACATACTCTAACACCCCTAAGTCCTTAGACGGTCTAGTGGGGCGTTCAATATTGCAAGGAGTGGGTATGTAAACATCCTTGTAGACAATGCTAGGCGCGCACGCGCTCAAAAATACTCCCATGCCAATCAGTCTAAAATCATAGACATTCCGCCCCTCAAAGTTTAATCTTTGCAAAGATGTATTCTCCTGCGCGCTTTCAAACTCTAAAGGTGGATGGGCTAAGGCGCGCTTTAAATTCTCTTTAGCGATTTTTGCATACTCCTTAGACTTCTCCTCCCCAATAAAATTAAGCCCCAAATCCACACATGCCACGCCAGTCTCCCAGAGTCTGCAAAACGATCTAGCACTACCCAATGCTCTTGCTAAGCAGTGCCCCTTCCATTTGTGCCAACTCGACATACCCCTGTGCGTCCCCCAACTCCCCTGCCTTTTTATAATACTCTTTAGCCTTATTCTCATCTACATACTTTCCCATGTTGGTGTAGGCATGGGCATTCCCCATCGCCACCGCCTTTTTGAAATACTCCATCGCTTTATCCCCATTTTCTCGGGTTGCCTTACAGCAGCCAAGATCACCTAGGATCGTCCTCGTGAGAAAATTGCCATACTCACCTTGATAAATCAACCCTAGCTCATTATAGGCTTGGCTATCCCCCTTTGCCCCCGCTTTTTCCAGCACCGCTACTGCCTTAAGATAGTATTGCTTGGCTTTTTTAAAACTACGCTCAAACCTAGAAGAACCCCAAAAATAATTGTAGCCTAGCAAAGTGTAGGCACTAAAATCGCCCATCTCCCCTGCCTTTTCAAGGTAAGACAACCCCTTTTGAAAAATTTTTTCTTCATATCTAAAACTGCAAAGAGATTCCCCAGCTTGAGTGCTAATGTAGAGTTTCCCCACTATTCTATAAATATCTGCCCTCTTTGGGCTTAACTCTAGGGCTCTGTTAGCGTATAAAAGTGCCCGTTCGCAAGCAAAAGGCTCCCCCTTGGCATTTTTTACTATTTTTCCATCTGCTACCATTTCTGCTAGCTCAAGGTAGGCATCTGCTACTCCCATTTTCCCCGCCCTTTCAAAGTATTTAGCGGCTTGTTTGTAGTCTAAATCCACCAACTCCCCATAACGATACATCAATCCCAAATGATAGATCGCCTGCGCCTCTCCCCTTTGTGCCTCTTGTTTGTAAAGTTTAAAGGCTGTTGGGTAGTCTTTCCTCTTGTAAGCTGCCTCTGCTTGTTGTAAAGTGTTGTCTTGAGCACCCAGCACACCCACCGCTAGAAACAGCATAATAAGATATTTTCTTAACATCATTGCCTCCTATTGTTTGAGAATTAAACCAAAGGACTTAAACTTTTCAGATAATTACCATAAGCTTTAGAGTGATGGGATTAGTTAAGTTGAGATTTTGCCTTGTGTGGGTGAGTTGGATTGCCCTCACTTGCGCCCAAGAAGCCACACCTATCCAAATTGATTTCCCCGGGCATGTCAATTCTGAGTGCGTTTTAAAATTTATCTCTTTGGTAGAGCATAGCTCGTTTAACTTCAAGCTGTGGGATAGCGATCATAAGGGCGTAAAGTGGCTCAAAGCGCATGTGTCTTACTACATAGACACATGGGATCAAGACCATAATCATGGCTAAATTGTATTTCAACTGGCAACAAGACCCCAAGCACTTCAAATTTTTAGGCACAGGCACCATAGGCTGGGCAAATTATGATTTTAAAACGCATAAGTTGCACGATCTAAACAGGGTTAATCTCACCTTCCCCTTAAAATACGCCCACCAACTAGAAACATGTTTAAAGTTCTGCGATGCCAGCCAAACTAAAGTCTTGCAGGCACGCTTTAAAGATCAAAACCTACAAACCCACCCCCTAAAAACCATTAGTGGCAAGAATAGGGCGTATTTTTATTCTACCCCTAATAATCATTGTAAAATCAACAATCTCTTTTTAATCCCTAGAGATAGGGTGTATCTTTTGCAACAACAAGGCACATTTGCTTTTGTCGCTTTCAGGCGTAAAAATGGGGAGATTGTTAAGTTATGGATTAAGAGTGTAGTGTATCGAGCACACCCTAGGGCATATGGAGAAAACTACCCCTATCTTTAAGACAGGGGGATTAGATGAAGTTGCCCAGTTCTAATTTTTATCCCTATGGAGGGCGACTAAAAGCATCTTGGGCAAGCTTTATCATTCTTTAGTCAAATCCTCATTAAACTGCAATCTAAAACGATCGCCTTGAAAATTACCTTGCTCAATCACCGCCTGCCCTGCTAAGCTCTTAAAATATTTGTTCAGTAACAGAAAATAGGCATCGTGATGCACGCCGATTAAGTTTGGTTGGTAATAGGGAAAACTTTTAGGATCAAGCACCCATTCTGCAACCCTTTCATAGGCTTTGAAAAGTTTTTGTGCCGCGCGGCTATGCCACAAATCAAAGCCATTTTCTGCCAGCAGTTGCCCAGCCACGCTAATGGGTGTGAGCGCAAAATGTGTGTAGGCAATGCCTTTAATGCCCTTAGTGGGTCCGCCATTGTAGTTAGCTGTGTTGGAGCGCACAATCTCTTTTGCCATTACACCATTTTCATCAACGGCGTTTAAAATCCACTCTTGCCATTTATCCGCCATTTTTGCCAGCAGATTGCCATCGTGGGTAACAAGGGCACCACTCACACCCAAAAGGATAGCCCAAGCCCCGATATTATTGTCTTTATTCAAGCGGGCATAGGCTAATGTGTCTCGCGCAAAGTGCTCAAATAAAGGGCTAGGAAATTTTGTGCGCATGAAGAGATATGCCATATTCATATAGGGCATATAAAAGTTAATGAGATTTTTAGCCTCCTTAGAGCCCACCACTTTTAGGCTCTGCGCCCACTGCTCTAAAATCTCTTGCGCTCTTTTGGCGTATTCTGCTTTCCCACTTGTCAAGAATCCTAAAGCCAAATCATAGGCTAGAGTGGCGGATTTTTTAAACTCCGCACTGCATGCATCGGCTTTTCTCTCACCTGTTGGCGTGTAGTGGGGCAAGGTATTAAGTTGCGCGCATGTGTGGATTTCTTTTTTAAGTTTTCGTTGCAAATGGATGGCATGCTCTAAATGGCTAGAGTGAAAATCTCTAAAAAAATAGGGCGTGGCTTGCAAAGTGCTTAAAAAATACAGCCCTAAGAGGATTATTTTTTTCATCGTGCGATGGTTTTAAGCAGTAAGTAGACTCTCCATCAATGCCATGCGCAAAAATACACCCAGCTTGACTTGTTGGAGCACCAAAGAGCGCGGATCGTCTAAAAGCGCGTCTTGTATATCTACATTGCGGTGCACGGGACCGGGGTGTAAAATAGGGATGGGACGATCCTTAAAACGCGCGCGTGTCAAACAAAAATCCTTAGCGTAGTCTTTGAGCGATCCATAGGTTTGCAGGCTATGCCTCTCAGTTTGGGTGCGCAACCCCATCACCACATCCGCGCTTTCTAACGCCTCTGCTAAAGAATGCGTGCTAGGGTGGGAGGTGGGGGGCAAGAAGTGGGGGGGGCGACTAAGAGAATTTTCATCCCAAAGCGGGGCAGTAACTCCATATTGCTATTAGCCACGCGCGAGTTTTTAATATCCCCCACGATGGCGATAGTTTTACCCTCTAAATCGCCCTCAAAGTGGTTATAAAGCGTGAGCAAGTCTAACAGGGCTTGGGTGGGGTGGGAGAGCGTGCCACTCCCAGCATTGATAAAGGCGCATTTTAGATGTTTGGCAAAATAGGGCGCAGAGCTGGAGTGGTGATGGCGTGTGATGATCAAATCCACCCCCATTGCCTCAATATTATGCAAGGTGTCTAGCAGGCTCTCGCCCTTGCTAGTCGAGCTTTTTTGCACATTAAAGACGCTAAAATGCGCTTGCAACCTAGAGGCAGCCACTTGGAAGCTGGCGATCGTGCGGGTGGAGTTTTCAAAGAAAAGGGCGATGATATTTTTATGGGCTAAATTAGCCGGTCTAGCCTCTTGGCGCAAAAGGGTGTTAGCGCGTCTTAGAAGGGCTAAAATTTCGCTATTATTAAGGTCTTTGGTGTGGGTGAATTGGGTTAACATGCAGGGATTTATAACATGGGCAGAGTGTTTTTACACTTAGGGGTGTTGTTGCTAGGGCTCATAGGGTGCACAGACAATTTTGCGGACGCATATAAACCAGATTTTTTAGCCGAGCAACGCACACAAGCCACGCGTAAGGGTGAGATCATTGTCAATTTACGCCCCATTTTAAGCGCGCTGGCTACCCATCTCAATGATGTAGACCCCATAACCTACCACTCTAGAGAGTTTTTCTTTGTGGAAATCTTCACCCAAGATTCGAATTATTTGGATAATGACGCGATTAGCTACCAACTCTATGGGATCAAGAGGGTAGAGACCCCAGCGTGGGTGCGCGAAATCTCTAAAGAAGAGTTTGACAGCGTGTTATACACCACCAACAAATACGCGCGCGGGTTTTTGCTAGCCTTTGACAAACTCGATCGCGCGTCTGAAGAGGAGGCTAAATTGCAGATGGATATTGAAGGGCTGGGTACGATCATCTTTAACTTTGCCTACAAAGTGCCCGCCCCCGCCTTTTAATGCGCTTGGATCAATATTTGGTGTTGCTAGGGCTAGCCCAAAGTCGATCGCAGGCAAAGGATTTAATTATACAGGGCAAGGTGGCTAGCGGGGGGCAGGTTTTACGCAAGCCCAGTTTAGAAGTCTCCCCTTGTTTAGAAGTGCAATTACTCCAAAGGGTGTTTGTGAGCCGTGCGGGCGAAAAACTATGGCATTACTTGGAGTGTCATCCGCTGGATTGCAGGGATAAGGTGATCTTAGATGTGGGCTCAAGCAAGGGGGGGTTTGCGCAAGTCTTGCTAGAAAAGGGGGCTAAAAAGGTGATCTGTGTAGATGTGGGGTCTAACCAGTTAGATGCGCGCTTAAGAGAAGACCTGCGCGTGCGTGTTGTGGAGCATTGCGACATCCGCGCCTTTGTGCCCACAGAGAATTACGACTTACTGACCTGCGATGTGAGTTTTATTTCTTTGAGTAAAATTTTAAAAACATTGTGTGCCTTGAGCAAGGAGGCGTTATTGCTTTTCAAACCCCAATTTGAAGTGGGGATTAAGGCTAAACGCAATAAAGCGGGTGTGGTGTGCGATGAGAGGGCAATTAACATGCGTTTGCAGGAGTTTTTAACAGAGATTAGACTCTTGGGCTGGCGTGTGTGTGCGCTGGAGACTTCACAGATCAAAGGTAAGGCCGGGAATGCAGAAATTTTTATCCATATCCAAAGATGAAACGAGTTTAAGTCTAGCCATTGGGAAATTTGATGGGGTGCACTTAGCGCACCAACGCCTATTAAACACGCTAGGAACTCATGGCGCGGTCTTGGTTGTGGAGCGTGTAAAACCACTCATGGCTTTAAGCCCCCTAGAGGAACGCGCGCGCCTGCTAGAGCGCTACGCCCAGCGCATTTACTTTTTACCCCTAGAAGACGCCCAAGGCATTAGCGCGCTCGAATTCATCGCCCTCTTGGAAACCAAGTTCCCTAACTTGCAAAAAATCGTGGTGGGCTATGATTTTAAATGCGCGCAGGGGCGATCGATGGGAGTGGAGCAAATGCGCGCCCTCTTGCCTCCTAGAATCCAGCTCCAAGTTATGGAAGCCATTAAAATCAAGGGGATCGCCTTGCACTCTTACCATATTAAGGAGTGTATCCAGCGAGGCGATGTGCGCCTAGCCCACCAATTCTTAGGCCGCCCCTTTAGCTTGCAAGGGCATATCATCACCGATCAAAACCTAGGCAGCTCCCATCTCTACCCTACCCTAAACCTCAACACCCAAGCCCTGCAAACCGAATTACTGCCCCACCCGGGGGTTTATATCACCAATGTGCCTCTTGCCAAGCAATGCACACGCGCGGTGAGTTTTTTAGGGCATCGCTTGAGCACAGATGGCAAAATGGCGTTTGAAACCTATATTTTAGATCGCCATATCCACATCCCCCCCTCTGTGTTGCGCGTGTGTTTTTTAAAGAAAATCCGCGACAACCGCCACTTTGGCGATTTAGCCGACCTCAAAGCCCAAATTAGCCAAGACATCGCGCTAGCGCGGGAGCTAGATTAAGAGCAAGTTTGCTAACATGGGGGCATTTTTCTAAAGGTTTTTGCATGGATACTAGGCTGACAGAGCAGGATTTACCCCTCTTACAGACTTGCGCGCAAACCCTGCGCTTTTTGAGCGCGGACATGGTGCAAAGGGCTAATAGCGGACACCCCGGCGTGGCGATGGGCTTGGCGGAGGTGGGGGTAGTTTTAGGGCGGCATGTGCGCCTTAATCCCAAAAACCCGCATTGGCTCAACCGGGATCGCGTGGTGTTTAGCGGAGGGCATGCCAGCGCGTTGGTGTATGCGCTCTTGCATCTATGGGGTTTTGATCTAAGCTTAGAGGATTTAAAAGCCTTTAGACAGCTTGATTCTAAAACCCCCGGGCATTTAGAGTTTAAGCACACCCCGGGCATAGAGATCACCACCGGACCTTTAGGACAGGGTTTTGCTAACGCGGTGGGTTTTGCTCTAGCAAGCAAGATCGCCCAAAACTTACTGGACACACGGAGTATTAACCACAGGGTGTATTGTCTGTGTGGGGATGGGGATTTACAAGAGGGGGTAAGCTATGAGAGCGCGTCCTTAGCCGGGCATTTAGGGCTAGATAATTTGATTGTGATCTATGATAGCAATGCGATCACCATTGAGGGGGGCACCAACTTAGCCTTTAGCGAAGATGTGCGTGCGCGTTTCAAGGCACAAAACTGGGAGGTGCTAGAGGGCGATGGGCATGATCTCTTAGAGATGGATCGCCTCTTGATCCGTGCTAAAGCCACTACTAAGCCCACTTTAATCATTGCTAAAACCACCATTGGCAAGGGAGCGCTTGGGCTAGAGGGGAGCGCAAAAGTGCATGGCGCACCTTTAGGGGCTGAGGTGTTAGCACGCTCTAAGCAGGCTTTGGGTTTGAGCGGGGAATTTGTGATCCCCGCGCAAGTGGCGCGCGCGCTCAATCTGCAAAAAAAGGGGCAAGCCTTAGAGTCAGAGTGGCAAAGCTATATTCATAGCCAGCCCGATCTAAGCGCGCGCATCGCCCACTTGCAGGCTAAAGACTTCTCTAAAGTCCAATACCCCACTTTTGAAGTGGGCAAAATGATCGCCACGCGCGCGAGCAATGGCGCGATTTTAAACGCCTTGAGTGAAAGCTATTTAGGCTTTTTGGGGGGGAGTGCCGATCTTGCCCCCTCTAATAACACCCATTTAAAAGCCCAAGCAGATTGTTTGCCCCCCCATTTTGGGCATAATCTGCATTTTGGCATTCGCGAGCACGCTATGGGGGCTATCAACAATGCTCTAGCCAATTACGGCTTATTTGTGCCCTTTTGTGCGACCTTTCTTGTCTTTAGTGATTATCTAGCCCCCGCTTTGCGTCTAAGCGCGCTGATGGGCAATCAAGTTTTTTACATCTTTACCCATGATAGTATCGGGGTGGGTGAGGATGGTCCTACCCACCAACCCATCGAGCACTTGAGCCATTTAAGAGCCTTGCCCAATTTCTATGTCTTTAGACCGATGGACGCACATGAAAATGTGCGCTGTTGGCAAGTAGCCTTATCTTTAAATAAACCTTGCGCTTTTGTGCTCTCACGCCAAAACTTACAGGTGCGCGCCAATATGCCCCTAGAGAGTGTGCAAAGAGGGGGATATGTAGTGTGCGCCCACTCTAACCCTAGTATCACTTTAGTGGGCAGTGGGAGCGAAGTTAGTCCCTGTTTAGAGGCGGCGCAGATTTTAGCCAATCAAGGCGTGGGGGTGCAGGTAGTCAGCGTGCCCTGTTTTGATCTACTCTTAGAACAAGATAAAACTTATTTAGAAAGCTTGTTTAAAGGTAAGGTGTTAGTCGTTGAGGCAGGGCGGGGGCTAGAGTGGGGACATTTTGCTCACAGCGTGCTGGGCATGGAGAGTTTTGGCAAATCCGCCCCCGGAGATGTGTTATTTAATCACTTTGGCTTTAGCGCGCACAATATCGCTAAGCGTGCGCTAGCTTTGTTAGAAGAGCCATGTTAGATTTAAATACCCCCCCTATTTTATATGTCTTTAGCAGTCGGCGCGCTTGCAACGCCTTTTATGCCAAACAACCCGAGGGGTTTTTGCCCACCACTTGGAGCGTGCAAGAATTTTATAGCCAAATCAGCTTTGTAGAGGGGTTGGTTAAAATCCCTGAAAGTGTGCGTCAAGTGCTCTTGATGGAAGCGATTAAAGAGGTGGCTAAAGAGGGCGCGCTTATAGAGGGGCTAGTCGTCTTTGAACAGAGTTTTTTGGGTTATTTAGATGGGAGCGCGTTTGTGGCGCACTTCTTCAATGAATTAGCCAAATTTGGCGTTAGCATGGATCAAATCCCCACCAAAGACATCTATGGAGACTATGAAAACCACCTAGCCGTGCTAAAGCGCATTGGGGATTGCTACCAAGCGATCTTAAAGCAGTTGGGCTATTACGATGCGATCTTGGGCGCGCGCCCTACTTTGCTAACCCCCGTGCTTGAAAAATTCGCGCGCATAGAATTTTATTTAGAAGGTTTTTTGAGCGCGCAGGAACAAGAGATGCTATACCAGATCGCCAAGAGCGTGCCTTTGATCTTGCATGTGGACTGTGATCGTTACAACAAACATTTTTTGCACTTCTTGGGTTTGGACTTACAAGAGGAGTATAGCTACTCGATTGACTTGCAAGCCAAGCTCCGCCAAGAACCCTCCATTATCAAAGCCCACCCCCAAACCCCCTTGGATGTGCAGACTGTGCGGCTTTATAATTTCAATGGGCGTTTGGATCAAGTGGGGCTGGCTTTATGCAGGGTGCAAGAGTGGCTAAAAGAGGATTTAGACCCCAGCACCCTAGCCATCATCACCCCCAGCGCGCAAATCCTTGGCGCTTTAAAACTTTTAGACTTGGGGCATAATCTCAATTTTGCGCGCGGGCAAGAAGCCAAAGAAGTCTTTACCCCCTATTTCAATGCCCTAGAGGCTTTAAAAGCTAGTTGGCAAACTCTGCCTCCCACTTGCGCCAATCCCTTACAAACCCTCCAAGAGCGCTGTTCACATCTTTTGCAAACAACACCTATCCAAGCCAAATCCAAACTGGTCGCCTTTTGTCAAGAGTTTTTTGAAACCTACGCGCGCATCGCGCCCACCTTGCGGCACTACAGCACCCTAGACCTCTTAGAACTCTTCATGCGTGCCTTGCAGGATTTGCGTGTGGATGATGTATCTGGGGGCAAGATCAAGGTGTTAGATGTCCTAGAGTGCCGGGGGCTTAGTTTTGATCGCGTGGTGATCTTGGATTTTAACGATCGCCTAGTGCCCCACATCAAAGATAGCGATCTCTTTTTAAACACCCTCACACGGCACGCCTTAGGACTACCCACCTTGCAAGATAAGCAAAACTTGCAAAAACATTACTACTACCAACTCATCAAGCACAGCACGCACACAGACATCGCCTATAGTAGCGCAAACAACGCCATTCCCTCTAAGATGATCGCCCAATTAGGCTTGGGCGCGTGTTTAAGCACGCTTGAGGGGGCGTTTACACTCTTTTTAAATGCGCGCCCCTTAGCGCATTTGCAAGAAAGCTACATAGAGACCTTACCCCAAGATTTGGGCTTGAGCGCTTCTAAACTTAGAGATTTTCTTGATTGCAAACGGCGTTTTTACCTCAAGTATGTCAAGCAACTCACCCCCCCACCCCAAGAGGGTGTGAATCAAGGCTCACTCTTGCACCACGCTCTGCAAGCCTATTACAACTCGGAGGTCTATAGCCACACACACGCCCCCATCAACGCGCAAACTCTGCTGGAGAGTTTGCAGGCTTTGCCAAAGTGGGGTGCTCTGAGCGCGCTGGAGCGATTCAAAATGGAAGTGGTGGTGCGCAAACTTTCGAACTTTTTTGCGTGCGAAGAAACATTGTTGCAAGAAGCGCAAGTGGTGGCGTGCGAAGAGAAATTTGAAACCAGCTTTGCGGGCTTCGCTTTCACGGGGATTATCGATCGCCTAGATTTATGCGCCGATGGGACTTACCGCTTGCTAGATTACAAGTTTAAAAGCCAAGTCGCCCCCAAAGATCAAGACTACCAATTAGCTATTTACACTCTGGGCGCGCGCGCGCTAGGTTACCCCCAAGATCGCCTACGCGTTTATTTCTACGACTTAAAAAAGGGCAGCTTAGTAGAAAAGAGCTCTGAAGAAATCGCAGGGGATTTAGACGCGTTGCAGGCATGCTTGCAAGAGTGTCAGGGGGTCATAGAGTTTAGCCAAACTCTAGATCGCAAAACTTGCCGTTTTTGCCCCTACACGGACATCTGCGGGATTTAGGAGGGCTCATCAAATTAGTGTTTGGTATTCTTTATGCGTTCCTAGCCCTCTTGATGCTAGCCACTTGCTTAGGACACAGTGGTTTGGCTGGGGCGTGGGGAGCTTATTTGGCGCACTTGAATGTGGCGTATTTTGGTTACTTAGCCTATGGCGATGCGCTTTATCTAGGGCTTATGTGCGCCTTGGCGCGCCAAGCGAGTTTGCGCGCCTTAGAAATCTTGTTCTCCAGCCTATTGTTGTTTTTAGCCCTCTTGTTAGCCCAAGCCCTGCTATGGCACAAGGGGATCGTGGGGCGCGCGCTCCTAGAGGTGCTAGAAGCGCATATTGGTGTGGTGGGGGGGTGGCTGGTGGTGTTAGGCTTGGGGGGGGTATGCGCTCTTTAGCTTTGCGCCCCATTGGAGTAAACGCGCTTTGGCGCGTGCGCGCGCGCTCTGTTTAGACTTACCTCGATATTATGCCCGCTTGCGCGCCTGGACCCAAGACAAATTTGAACGCCAGCTCCCCCCTTTGAACCCTT
>NZ_QXQR01000027.1:0-11494 GCF_003660355.1 Helicobacter sp. L8 | reverse complement strand
CTCTATGAAGTCCTTTGCCCCCTGTGATTGGAAAGTCCCCTGCTTAAGCTTGTCTAATCTCTTAAAAAAGGCTTGGCTATCAAAGACGCTTAAATCTTGGGCTTGCACAAGGCTTTTTTCAAAAAGGCGATTGAGATTAAGGGTTAAGATAGTGTCGCTACAATGTGCCCAATATAGACAAAGGAGAACAATGAAGGGCTTTTTAGGCGCGCTATTGCTTTTAAATCTATTGCACGCTGGGGAGGCGCGCAATCTAAACATACAGGTCCAAGACCTTCTTAGCTTTGATGTCAAGGGGGATCGTTACAGCTTTAGCAAGCAGACCACTTACAACAAAGTCTTGGATACCCCCCTTAAAACCTGCATGTTGATTTATCACAACCAAGCGCTCCTATCCAAGCTATGCGCAAGCGCAGGCACAAATCTAGATGTGGCGTATAAATTCCCCTATTTGACTCTTGAATCTGGCGGGTATGAAAGAGATGGCATTTATTACACCTACTACACCACGCTTAAATTAGTGGGCAAGACTTTTTACCTCCACCAATTCAGCCAGCAAAGCTTTAAATCTAGGGGGGATAAACACCCCACGCGCACATGGATTTTTTACCGCCAACCCCGCGATGATCCCCAAAGAAAACACCTGATGACTTTAAAAGACCTCAAAGCAGGGTTTTATGAAAAAATGGAGGCGCAGTGCTACCAAAAGGGCTATTGTGTGGATGCCTCTACGCACGATTTACACATACAAATCCAAAACCTCTTGTCCTTTGATGTGGATGGCAAGCATTACAACTTTAGCAAGGAGATCGTCTATCAAAACACCCCCGATAAGCCTAGTAGTGTCTGTGTGGGCATCCAGCGCAACCAAGAACACCTGCCAGAACTCTGTGGTAAGGGCAAAAATGCCACGATGGATTTAGTGTATAAATTCCCCTACCTCACCATTGAACAGGGGCATTATGACAACGACTTTTATTACAAGACCTATTTCACCTATAAGTTGTTGCAGGGGAATTTTTACCTCCACCAATATAGCCAGCAGGCTTTTAACTCCAAAGAAGAGAAACACCCCGTGCGCACATGGATTTTTTACCGCCAACCCAGAGACGACCCGCAAAGAGAGCACCCCATCGCTCTAGGTGATCTCAAATTTGATCAACTCAAAGAGCAGTGTTACCAAAGGGGCGATTGTGTGGATTAAAAGGCTTTTGCTCCTCGTGCTTTTGGGCTCAGGGGTGTTGTGGGCTATAGATGACAAGGGTGCGTTGCAAGAAGTGTCGCAATGGACTAAGGATTTTATTTTGCAATACAAAGAAAAACCCCCCAAATACGCCAAGATTCAAGAGGTTAAGACTTATTCTCCCAAAGACATCCAAGGCGTGGTGCGTAGTGCCAAGATCAAGGGCACGATCTATTCCTTTGTCTTTGCAGGGGCTAGGGCTATTGCTCAAAACCACACCTCAAGCCAAACTGATTATGGCTTTTGTGTGGGGGTTTTGGCGCATAACAAGCTAAATAAGGGCTTTTGTTTGAAGGGAGAGGGCGGGGCGCAATTTGAGTTAGAGCAACATCAAGCCACAGAGATCACGCTTCAATTCCCCCACTTTTTTGTAAACGACCCTGACTTAGAGGGCACTTTATTAAAACCCTATGAGTTTTGCAAGTATGTTGAAAACCAACCGGGCGAGACCTTCAAGATTCTTTTAGAACCAAGTGCCCCCCAAAGTACCCAACCCCCCGGCACAGCCTTTAAACTAGCATGGATCAAGGGCGCGTTTTATCTCATTAAGGCAACCTACCATTTAAAACAACCCGATGCCCCTAGGATCACCCATCTATTTGTAGATTATGACGCGCGCGCCTTCAAACAACCCCTCACCACCTACCCCCTCCAAGCCATCAACACCGCGCTTTTTACCCATAAACTCCAAACTGTTGGGAACGATTTTTCTACCTACACCATCTTCATCAACGCTAAATACTACAAGACTTCTACAAAAAATATCCCCGTGGAGGCAGGGGATCACCATTACAATTTAGAATTAGCGGCGTTTTCTACAGGACTAGATCAACTCATCGCCCCCAAACATTGCTTTGATGTCCAAGAAAACAAGCAGAGTTTGAATCGCGCTTGTTTTTGTGGCACAGATGAGATGTTTATCACAAAAAAAGGAGAGTTTCTCACCATTAGCGCGCTAGGCAGGGAGGCTAATATGATTGGCATGTTTGTTGGTTGCCCCGATTACGAGCGCTTAAACCATGCCATTATAGATTTTGACACAACCTTACAGCTTAAAAAAACAGGGCTCTATGTCCACCAACTCAGCAAGCAATTTTTTGACCACTACCCCCCCTCACAACCCCACCCTTTGGATAAAAATGCTAAGATCTGCTACCGCGCCACCCCTAAGCAAGAAAAACGCTTACAGGATTTTAAATTTGACTATTCATTCACGCAGGCCTATCAACCATGCAGGCAAGCAAAATAATCTTGGCTTTGTTGGTGGGGATGTTTTTTTGATGATGAAATACACCACTTTAGTTTTGATTTAAATTAGTCTCTTAATCATGAGGGTTTTTATTTACAAGGATCTTCATGTTTGACTCTACTCACCTTTGTAGGAGGAGTAACTCCCTCTAGTTTCTGCTCCCTTTTTGATTACTTCTATCCAATTGGGCTTGTGGAGTCAGCCAGATCACCAACTTACAATATAAAAAAGACAAAATATATTCCCCAAGTATTTAGCAATTCAAAATCAAAATTTTACAGATCATGGATTAATCTCAAGAAAGGAGCTTACTATGGTAAAAATAACCGCACATATGTCCCCATAAACCCTAAAAAGACTCTCAAGAGTCTGAATTTTAGGTTTTTGTTTTCAAGTCTTAACATTTTTACATTTGAGGAGATCACGATGGCAATCGCATCGGCACAAGTAAAGGGCAGTATGCTTTGCGTTTATGATGAAAAAAATCATTAGTTGTTTACAAAGCTTATCAGTAAGGGCGATGAGCTCCCCAACCTCAATCACCATCATAGCTTCTTCCCCCCCGCGCTTCATCGCAAGCACCCGAGTCGCCCAAATCACAGGCCTTCCAGTAATAATCCACGGCCTTGTCATCATCTTTTGGGACACCCTCGCCCCATTTATACATATCCCCCAAATCAACATAAGCGTCCAGACTTCCTAATTCTGCTGCCTTTTTAAGATACTTCAGGGCTTTGGGAGTATTTCTTACGGAAGCAGGCAGGTCCTTAGTCATGCCAGCGCCATAACCTCTGTAAGCAGACCCTAAAGCCTTATAAGCATCAGCCTTGCTATGGTAAGCCTTTTGGTAATACTCTAGGGCTTTTTGGTCATCTTGAGGGACACCCTCCCCTATCACATACATGTCTGCTATGGAGAGATACCCATCTCTTGCTCCGAAAACCTCCCCAATTTCATGTTTATGACCACTCTCTCCAGCTTTTTTGTAGTATTCTATAGCCTTTTGTGCATCCTTGGACACTTCCCTACCAGACTCATACATGTCCCCCAAGATGATACACGCCTCAACATTGCCCATTAGTGCAGATTGTTTGTAATACTGGATGGCTTTTTTAATATCCTTTGGCGCGCAGTCGCCATATTCATAGAGAGAGCCTAAGTCCCGATACGCCTTAGAATTGCCCATTTTCCCAGCCTTGTGGTAGTATTCTAGGGCTTTTGGGAGATTCTTAGCGACCATAAAATCACCACTTTTAAAGCCACACTCATAAAAACCTGCCAATGCTACATACGCTCCCACATTCCCCATCTTGGCAGCTTTTTGGTAATTTTGGAAAGCTTTCTTTTGATCTACCGCCACGCCTCTGCCACCCCAATAATAGACATCTCCCAAGCCCTTATACCCTCTAGCATCCCCCTCTTTAGCCAGTTTGCTAAAATACTCCAAAGCCTTTAGCATGGTTGTTCTATAGAGATTATCCTTTGCGATGGCATAATCCCTATCCCGATCGCTTTGAGCATGCATGCTTGCTAACACCAACGCAACCACTAGCACCGCTTTAATCACATTAGTCATATCTACTCCTTTAATGCTTAAGTTTAGAGCGGGGGTATATAGCCTTTTTGAGGTGTTCAGCCCTAGCGCAATCCTCATGGGAAGCCCAATTCCAATCTATTTTACAAGCCTTTTGGTAGTAATAAAGAGCCTTTTTTAAATCTTTAGTTACCCCTCTGCCATATTCATAGGCTTCTGCTTGGATGGAGAATTTGAGACGATCAGCATCATTGCACGAATCGTGAAACTCCTGGCGATCCAACGAGCAGGCTTCTTGGCTATGTTGTAGGGCTTTTTTCAAATCTCTAGCCACCCCTTCATCGCCATTTTCATACGCTTCTGCCAAAGCTACATGGGCTCTTGGACTCCCTAACTTGGCTCCCTTTTGGTAGTAATAGATAGATTTTTTAAGGTCTGTGGGAAAATCCTTGTCTTCGTAGCTATCAGTGCTATAGGCATCGCCCAAGAAAACATACCCATCCGCCTTGCCATAAGCCTTTTGGTAATACTCTAGGGCTTTTTGCTCATCCCGAGGCACGCATTTACCCTTAATATACATGTCTGCAATCCTTTCATAAGCTGTATAAGCATCCTTGCCCACTTGTGCCGCCTTTTCATAGTATTCTAAAGCCTTTTGCCCATCTTGTGCTACGCCCCCTAGAGCGTGCTCATACATCTCTCCTAGCTGCAAATAAGCATCCACGCGCCCTAGTTGCCCAGCCTTTTGGTAATATTCTACTGCCCTTTGGGCATCTTGAGAGACAAGCGTGCCCCACTCATACATGCTCCCCAGTCTGTAGTAGGCATTAGCACTCCCCATCTCCCCCGCTCTTTTTAAGTATTTTAGGGCTTTAGGACCATCCTCCCCCACCCCTTTAAATCCGATCAAATATAAATACCCAGCCATGCGATAACCCTCCGCATAGCCCCCCTCTCCTGCTTTTAGATAATACTCTAGGGCTTTGGGGTAATTCTCATCTTCAAAAGCCTTCTTGGCGATCGCAAAATCCAAAGCACCCCCCTTAGCCCACGCAAACACCCACAGGCTTATTAACAAGACCTTAAACGCGTTTTTAAAACCCATGTTTGCATCCTTTAAAATAAATCGCGCAACCAATCCCAAAAGCTCTTTTCTACGGGTTCAGTGGGGTCTTTTCCCGTGATCGTATACACAGAGTAACAAGAGTCGTGATCACCCATCGTGCAAGCCTTGTTGAAATATTTTAAGGCTTTTTGTGTGTCTCGATGCCGATTGTAGGCATAATAGCCTAGATCATAACAAGCCATCCTATACCCCATATCCGCGGATTTTTGGAGGTATTCATGGATGCTGTCGTGATCGTGTATAAACCTCGTCAAACGATAATAAGCAATCGCATAATCTAGATCTGCTGCCTCTCGGTAATATTCCTCTGCTTTTTCTTCATACTCCCATGCGCTTTGAAACTTCTTGTCTGCGCGCGCTTCTTCTTTTTTCTGATTATAAAACTCGCCTAGCTCAAAATACCCCCTAGGATTCCCCATCTCCATCACCTTTTTAAAGTAAGCAGCGGATTTTTGAGGATCATCGTAAAAGTCAGGCACCTTATATTGCCGCTGTCCTGCATACAATCTCCCCAAAAAGACATAGGCTTGCACATTCCCCTCTTTGCCTTCCTTTTCCCAAATTTGACAGGCTTTTTGAAGATATTGTTGGGCTTTTGTTTTATCTTCTAAGACCCCATGTCCCCAAAAATACATATACCCTAACCCAAAAAACCCTAACCCATCTCCCATATCCGCAGCCTTTTGAAGGTATTTAAGCGCTTCTTTATATTTGATCCGATTCGTTCGGTATATCTTTCTTCTATCTACATATACTAGAGAGCCTGAATAATCCCACCAATTGACATCTAACATACCCAAACCGCTAAACCCCCGTCTATCTCCCATTTTTGCCAGTTTATAAAAATAAATCTTAGCTGTGTGCCCATCCCCATACTCCCAAGCCCTTATGGCGTTGGCAAAATCCACATCCCCCTCTTTTGCCCACGCAAACACCCACAGGCTTATTAACAACACCTTAAATAACTTTCCCATCGCTTTGTCCTTTTTGATCGTTTTAGTTGGTGTAGAGTTTATAACAGATTTGTAACACGCGTAGATTGCCCTATTTTGTAGGTTTTTGAGACTTTGCTAAAATACAGTATCCAAGTACAAAGGAAAGTCCATGGAAGAAAATCTAACACTAGCCCCATTTGAAGAGGCAAGTACCCATGAATTACATAGGTTCTAAGCGCAAGCTCTCTAATTTTTTATTTCACAATATCCAAGAGGTGTTGCAATCTTACCGGGTGGATTTGGCGCAATGTGTCTTTACAGACCTTTTTTCTGGCACAGCGGCAGTAGGGCGGTTGTTTAAAAACCATGCCAAACAGGTCTTAAGCAATGACAAAGAGTTTTATAGCTTTGTGCTAGCAAAGCACTATATTGAAAACACCAAGCCTTTGAAACGCGCACAATTTCTCCTAGACAAGCTCAACGCCCTCCCCCCCCTAGCGGGCAAAATCTATCAACATTATGCTTTAGGAGGCGGGCAGGGGCGGCAATATTTTAGCGATGCAAACGCTCTAAAAATTGATTCCATGCGTGTCCAAATCGCTAAATGGCAAGAAGATCAAGCCATTAGCCAAGCTGAATTGTATTTTTTACTAGCCTCTCTCTTAGAAGCCGCCGATAAAGTGGCTAACACCGCCTCTGTCTATGGGGCTTTTTTAAAGCGTCTTAAAAAAAGCGCGCAACAAACACTCTTTTTAACCCCCGCTCCCCTAGAGCCTAGCCCCAACCCTCATTATGCCTACAACGCAGATGCCAAAGAGCTCATTGCGCGCCTACAAACCGACATTTTATACCTAGACCCCCCTTATAACCAACGCGAATACGGGGCAAATTACCACCTTTTAAATAGCATCGCCCTATATGACAACTTCACCCCACAGGGCAAAACGGGGCTAAGAAGTTATGAAAAATCCGCTTGGTGCAAGAAATCCTCAGTGTATCAGAGCCTAGAGCATGTGCTCAAAAACACCAATGCCCGTTTTATTTTCTTGAGTTATAACGATGAGGGCTTGTTGAGCTTAGATAAAATAAAGACTCTCTTTAGCCAATATGGGCACTACAGCCTTAAAAGCCAAATCTACAACCGCTTTAAAGCCGATTCTAAACGCTTGCAAGCCAAAGAAAGCACCATGGAGTATTTGCATGTGCTGGTGAAAGATGAGCCAGCGATGTTGCCGAGCGATTTTACAGAAAAACCAAACAGAGCCTAACCCCCTTGGCATAAAAAATCCTCTCTAGATACGGCATTAAACACTTTGACTAACTTTATAAAATCGTATAAGAAACTGTCTTGGAGTGTGGCTAGGTCGGGGTATATCTTTTCGTGTTTATATCCGTGTGGCAAGTCCGTAAATAATTTTTCTAAAGTAGCACATTGTTGGGGTAGGGGGTTTGTAGAATGCCCGATGCGTAAATTAAACAAGGATTCTCTCCAGTCATAACTTAGCCAAATATAAATCCCCACATTTTGTTTGAGTCGATCTCCCACTCTTCTTTAAGGGGTTTGAAAATGCGGTTGCGGGATGTTTGCCGGTTCTTTTTCTTTGTGTCTTCTTGCTCGATCTCTATAAATCTTTAGCAATAGCCCCCTTTGTCCCATGAAATACACCCCAAAGTCTTAAAAAGTAAAGGCCTAATCTTTTACAATTTCTTTGATTTGCGCTACTACTCTTTCAAATTCTGCAAACACATCCGTATTTTTGAGATTAATTGGGATTGAAAAATCGGGTTCTGTTGCGTTCTCCTCTGTGATATTGGTGAGGTGGATACTCTTGGGCTCTGCAACCACTGCAAAGTCTTCAATGACAAATTGGCGCACGCCAAACTCTTCGCCCTCATATTTGTCTAATCCCTCTAGCCCACTTCTTTGACAATAATTATAAAAAGCGTGACCCAATAAATTAGCATAGGGGCTTCTTTTATCTGTGCTCCGCAAAAGATAAGCCTGTTTCCCCTCCAGCTTGATGCGCCCACAATTTTTACTTTGGTAGGCATTAATGTATTTAAATAACTCTTTATCTTGTAAGAGGCATTGCTCTCACCAAGACCTTTAAGTTTGGTTAGCAAATAAGCGGAACACAACATCTCTAAACCGAAATGCCTCTTTGAGGCAATCCTTGTCTGTGGTTTTTTCCAAGCGTTTGTATAGACGATCGAGCATGCCAAGCATGGCTTTAATCGTGGGATCGTTGTTAAAATCCTCTGGCTTCCCAAATTTTCCACCCCCTTGTAAGATTGCTTCGCTGGGTTGTCAATCGGTTTTAAAAGAACTTGCCTTGCTCAAAAGTTTTTCACAAAACTTCTTAGAACTCTCCCTTGTGTGGTAGGTGAATTTAGCTAGCTGCGCTTTGATAGAATCTAGCCTATCAGCGTATCTAAACAAGAGAAAATATAAAAGCCATAGAGTGGTGATGCGTTGTTGCCCATCGATGAGATTGAATATGGATCCGTCCTTATACCCATAGATGAGATCGAGGTGCAAAACAGGCTTTTGATCCTCCACAACCTGAAAAAGGGCATCTAAAAAATTATCCGCTACATTTTCTTGGGATTGCCGTCCTTGCGCGTAATCCCTTTACAACATGGGGACTTCTATGTGCTCAAAACGATCTAAAAATTCTAAAAAGGTCATGCGTTGTCCTTGTCGATGCCGTATTTTTTTAAGTATTCCTTAATTTTTTCCAAATAGTCTTCTTGATCTTGTATAGTGAAGAGGTCGGGAGTGTCTGTATTTTGAGAAAAAGCCTTTTCAAACACTTTTTGCGTACAAATGGGAATCAACTTATCTTGATTCTTGCGCTTTTCAATCTGTTTGCATTTGTACTTAAAAATGAGATTGCCTATAGCTTGATTAGTTTGTTTGTCAAGCAAAGTGAGATTTTGCACATGGTGTAGCTCTAGACGATCGGTAAAATCCGCATCGATCCTGCCTAATAATTTATGATTCCCCAAATAGTTAAAAAAATCCTTTCCCACTCTTTTAAGAGAAAGATCGATCTTCTTTTTGAGTTGGATATTTTTTAAATATTTTAGCACTTCTTTGATCCAGTCTTTGATTTTATCCTCATTTTCTTTGGTCTGTGGCATCTCTTTTGTAGGATAGACACTTTGAGACTTTTGGACATAAATGTGTTCTAAACTCCACTCCTCCAAGACAAAGCGGTTAAATTTAAAATAGACATTAGAGGATTGGTCGGCAACGAGATAAGCCAAATTAAAAAGCAAAAGAAGGTTTTGTAGAGTTGCTCTACTGTCATGATAAGTCAGCTTTTCTATGTTTCTGTTTTGGAGCGAGGATCGGATGCGTTTTTGCACCTGTGTAAAAAGATAATGAGAAAACTCTGTTTTACCCCCACAATCTAACCATTTTTGATATAAGTCATATAACCTACCACCTGCATAGATTAAAAAACCTAAATGGTGAAAAATTTCTCGATCAATAACTTCACTACCCTTACCCGAAGCGAAACCCGAGAGTGTGTCTATCGCCTCCTCAAGTTCGCCCCAATCCATGGACTTGGCTTTATATTGTTGGTAAAAATAGTCAAACAGATAATCCTCAGTATTTTGATAGGGCACGACCGCCTTTAAATACGCCGTGATTCTTTGGATGTCGTCAAGTAGGACTGGTTTCTTGTATTCACTCTCCTCCACAATTTCTATTGTATGCATGATGTCTTTTTTTGGAATCACACGCTCTAAGACACAATAAATAAAATCTCTATTTTCTCTTGCCTTTTTCTCTGCCTCATACCAAGCTTCAGCTCTATCTTTAATTGCTTCTTTACAGCTCCCCTCCCTCTTAGTCAGAAATAAGGCCTCAATTTTTCTCTGCCTCCATTAAAGGGATTTTCCCGCTATTGAGGCGTACAAAGACTTCCTTTTCATCATCAATGCTTTCATGCCGCAGCACTTTACAGCGATTGAATAGGGTGTCTAAAAATTCTTGTTTTTTATCCTCAGGTTCATTTTTAAAAAACTTCTCAATCGTCTCATAAGCCATTTTAAAATGGTAAAAGTCAATGTTGATATCCTTTTGCTTAATCCCTTCGGCAATGTTTTGCAAAAATGCAAAACTCTTTTCCCTTGTTTCATAATCAAGACTAAACCAATCTTGATTGGCAAGGTATTTGAGGATTAAAAAAATTGTGGTGAGTCGTTGTTGCTCATCGATGACATGGTAAGTTTCTCCCACTTTTTTCACCACAATGGGTTGTAGGCTATAAAAATCCTCTGCTTTGCTCTCTTGGATAAAATCTGCAATATCCTCAAGCAAAATTTTAACTTCCTTTTGAGTCCAACGATAGCCCCTTTGGTGAGCGGGGATTTTAAAAGCGCACCCCTTTAAGCCACCTACAGAGCGCAGCGCATCATCAATGGAGTCCATAAAGCCTTCCTTATTTTACATGCATTAAGAACCTATATTCTAGCAAAACCTGCGTTTAAAAACAGTTGATAAAGATTAAGAGAATTTTAAGTTTCAATAACCCATAAGCGAGAGAGCCTTGGGCTTAAATATTTAAGGATAATCTAATTTGTGCGCATAAATCCGTAGGATTAAACCGATCCCTGACATTATCTAAAAGCTCAAATTCCCGTTCACAAAAATCAATGCAGTGCAATAACTCAAAATGATAGATTCGTTTTTATGGGGAGCAATTAGACACATGTCTGAACAATGGAACTTGGCACAAGAGAGCACAATAAAAGTTTTGTAATGGCGCAGTAGGGGGTTTTTATTATGTAGTTTGATCACATCTCCAAAAATGATTTGTTTGCAATGCTTATTTTTGAAAGATTCGCTCTGCAAAACAGCTTTTTTTAAAAAATACTCCACAAGGGGCTTTCTATGTGCCGATACGGGTTTAGCAATAGATGCCTTGCGCAACTCAGCACTAAGCCCCGTTTCCATCGTATTGTTCTCTAAAACCTGTGTCTTTGGGATGATTCGCAGTTGATCGATCATCACCTCAATCAATTTCCTATTATCATTTATGATGTAATTTTTATGTGAGTGGTATTCTTTACTTTGTTTATCCCGTGTTGTTTGTGGAAAGGCTAAGAAAAAATCTTTACCTTCATAAATGACAAAGTGGGGGCGTTTTTTCTGTTGTTCACGCCCCTTAGCATATTTATTTTGATACCAAACCAAATCAATAGACACGCAACACTCCCCTAATTACGGAAGCTCTACTTAATTAAACTGGGCGGGAAATTTAAAAAACTAAGAATTATTCAAGAAGTTAATCCCTAACCCCCAAGCAAGAGAGTCTCAAACGCAACGCTTTAGCCCAAAGCAAACAAATGCTAAAGGGCAATTCTCTAAGAAAGGAGGTGATCCAACCGCAGG
>NZ_QXQR01000026.1:0-12909 GCF_003660355.1 Helicobacter sp. L8 | reverse complement strand
CCTGCGGTTGGATCACCTCCTTTCTTAGAGAATTGCCCTTTAGCATTTGTTTGCTTTGGGCTAAAGCGTTGCGTTTGAGACTCTCTTGCTTGGGGGTTAAGATTAAACCAAGCTCCAAAGGCTTGCTAAATTTTTGTAGATGGGCTTATAGCTCAGGTGGTTAGAGTGCACCCCTGATAAGGGTGAGGTCAGAGGTTCGAGTCCTCTTAAGCCCACCATCTCACTTTTACTTCTCTTTGTTTGGGGGATTAGCTCAGTTGGAAGAGCGCCTGCTTTGCACGCAGGAGGTCAGCGGTTCGAGCCCGCTATCCTCCACCACTTACTTTAAAATTACGCTTCTAAGGTGCTTGTTGGGAAGATCACACTAAAGACATTGTAATCCCCTTGTGTGCTGATCTCTAAGCTAAAATGGTATTGCGCGCAGATATTACTCACCAAATCTAAGCCAATGCCATAGCCCTTTTGGGAGTGTGTGCCACGCGCATAGCGCTCACTAAGATGCTCTACACTTTGAGGGCTCAAGAGTTGCCCGGTATTGCTCACACTCAGATTGCCCTGCAAGCGCACATGCACCACACCCTTAGGGGGGGTGTATTTGAGGGCGTTCATCAACAAATTACTCACCAAAGTTACCATATCTTCCTCTAGGGCTTTGAGGATTTTGGGAGCTAGGTCGTGAGTGAGTTGGATTTGGTAGAAGTCAGCCATATCGCTAAAAGCGCTAATTTGTTGGCTCACTAAAGCTTGCAAGTCTAGCAAGCTGGGCGTATCGGGGCGCAAATCCTGCATGAAAAGATAGGCTAACTGGTGGTGCAGGTGGAAAATACGCCGTGCGCTCACTAACACACCTAAGGCTTGGGGGGTATGGCGCACAAGAGTCTTAGCGCTCATCAACAACGCAGCAATAGGGGTGTTGAGCTCATGGGCGATGTCTTTGCTAAAGCGATCCAGACGCGCCACTTCATCGCTAATGGGCTTTAAAAATAGCCGCGCTAACCCATAGGCTATCAAGCCCACGCACACGCATGCCCCTAATAGCACAACTAAAATACAATGATAGAGCGGGGCGAAAAGATGGGGAGGTTTGGGGCGTTGTAAAATCAGAGTAACCACACCCAGATGCCCGAAAGTCTTATTGTCCACTAAATAAAACCCATCCTCTTTTTCTAAAAACAGCGGGAGATTCTTCACCTTGCCAAAGAACACAAGAGCACTACCCCCCAAAAACCCGTGTTTATACAGGACTTTGTTGCGTGCGTCCAACAACACGAAGGCTAATGCATTGTGCTTGAGAGAAAGGCGTTCAAAGGGGTTTGGCATAGCTTCCATGTGTTCTAACACGATGTCTTGGGCTAGGTTGTTAGCCTGTAATTGCATGTGCTGTTGGATATTTTGTAAGAGCGCGTTTTTTTCATAGAGAAAAAACAAGAGCGCGATCGCACCCATCAATAAAAAAGAAGATCCTAGATAAAGCCCTAAAAAACGCCGTAGCGATTGCCGTTGGTATGCATTGAGTTTCATGGACAAAAACAATACCCTAATCCCTTGATATTTTGGATACTCTGCTTGCCTAAAAGTTTGCGCAAATGCTTGATATAAGTGCGCAAAGTAGAATCATCTAGTCCACTTTCATACGCCCACACATTGGCAATAATCTGTTCGGTGCTGAGGATTTGGTGGGGATGCTGTAAGAAAAACTCTAATAATTGCCGTTCCTTTGGGGTAAGAAAAAAGCGTTCAGCTCCCACGCATAAGATACCATCTTCATAGCGTGCATGCGCATTGATAGCAATTTGTTGTGCCACTAGCAGGCGTTCGATTCGCACCTGCAACTCTTCTAAATCAAAGGGTTTTTTGAGATAATCACTCGCCCCAATGCTGAAAGCTTTTTTTAAAGAAACAATGTCGCTTAGCACACTAATCACCACTACCGGGGTTTGGATTTTTAGCTCGCGCACCACTTGCAGGGCTTCAAAATTCGCGCTTGCGGGCAATTGCACATCTAGCACCAAGAGATCAAAGCGTTGTTTAGCCAATATCTCTAACGCGCTTGGGGTGTCATAAGCACCCACCACCCTATAACCGGCTTGCTCTAAAAAATCCTTAATGAGTCGGTGTAAGAGCATGTCGTCTTCGAGCAAGAAAAGTTGCCTAGTCATGGCGTGGTTGGAAGATATAGACAAAGAGGATCAAGCCCATGATGAGGATACCTCCATAGCCCAAGAGCGGATAAATCATGCCCACCAAATCTTTAAAACCCAGTAAGCTAGCAAAAAAGCCCCCAATCGCAACTGCGAAAATCACCCACAAACCAACACGGCGTTTGAGGACTTTAGATAAGCGTGCCACAGAACCATAAAAGCAAGTTAGGGCAGTGGAATAAAGCCCCATAAAAAGCACCACCACATAGAACACCCCAAACCCAGCGTGGACTTGGTTAGCCAAGATCACCATGGGCAACTTCGTGCTACCCACTTGGCTAATATGGCTTTCTAGCACAGCATATAAGAAGAAACAGCCCCCTCCTAGCAATAACGCACCCAACAACACACCTAAAAGCATCATCTTTTGGGGTGTGTTTTGGCTCATGGGGACTAAAATTGCCATGGCTAGTTGGAAGTTAAAGGACACATACAAAATCCCGCTAGACCACCAATTGTATAATAGGGCACTGTGGTTGATAGGCACACTGGTTTGTTGAGGTGTCTCTGGGTGCAAGAGGGCATAGCACCCCACTAGGATAATCCCAGCAAACATGATGGGGGTTAACCATGTCATCACTTTAACAATCATGTTTAGCCCAAGTGCCGTGTTGGCAATGAGCAAGAGACAAACCACCAAAGCCCCCACAAACAAGGGCACATGGAATTTTTGCTCAAAGGTCGTGCCCGCCCCGGCTAACATCACTACCAAAGTGCCAAATAAGGAAAGCGTGATCATTACATCGCAAAAAAGGCGCGCGCTTGGATTGTTGGAGGGGTTGATGGCTAATAGATAATCTTGAGTCTTGAAGCGATAAGCCAATGCTACAGGCAGATATCCAAAGAGAAAGAAAAATAAAGAGGCTAAAGCGATCGCACAAATCCCCCACTCTCTAAAGTAAGAGAAGTATTGTAAAATCTCTTGCCCTGAGGCATAACCTGCGCCTATAATCGTGGCTACATAGGTGCAAGCCACGCCCACCACAGACACTCCTTGTTTTAACATGTCAATCTCCCATGAGCGTTTTTACTAAGAAAAACCCTCCTAACATTAAAATCCCCCATAAAAGCAACGCCAAGCCAAAGGCTTTCCCCCCCAAACGCAAAAACTTTTTCATCTCCACTTGTAAGCCCAAAGCCGTCATCGCGCACACTAAGCACACCACAGAGGCGTAGCGCAACATCTGCACACTCTCTTGCAACGCACGCGCGCCCACAAACGCCCCAAATATGGCTTGTAAATGGGAGTGCAAAACCACCACACCTAAAAACCCAAAGGCAAAATAAGGGATATGGAAACGCGCTTTATGTGGGCTGTGGTTGTGGTTAGAGGTGTATTTGAGATAAAAAGACACGCCCAAGAGTAGGGGAATGAGCATGATTACGCGCACCATTTTGATAGTTACAGCGGCTTTTTGGGCATCTAAGGAAATCCCGCTAGCCGCCCCAGCCACATTAGCCACTTCATGCAAGGTAGCCCCGATATAAACTCCCTCATTAAGGGGACTCAAAGGGGTAATGCCCATATGGTAGAGTAGGGGGTAAATAAACATGGCTAACAAGCCAAAGACGATCACCGTCCCCACAGCCACCACGCCCTTATAGGGAGCAGATTTAAGCACACTCTCTAAAGCTAAGATAGCTGCTGCCCCACATACAGCACTCCCGCATGCCACAAGCATCGCTAAATCTAACTCCAAGCCCATTTTACGCCCCAAATACACCCCCACTAAAAAGACCACCACCACCACGATCAAGGCGATTAACAAGGGTGTATAGCCATAGTGCAAAATATCATGGGTGGTTACATTAAAGCCATACAAGACAATCCCTAAGCGCAGGAGTTTTTTAGCGCTAAAGTGCACGCCTGCATGGGTAGCATGGGCGATTCTGGGGTAAATAAAGGAGAGTGCAAGCCCTAGCAAAACCCCCACTAAGAGGGGGGAGATATGGTGGCGCGCCAAAAGGGGAAAATGCGCTCCATAGAGAGCCAGAACGCTAAGCCCCCCCACTAACACAAGCCCTAAAAACATGCAAACCCCAGAACTTTAAGTTGGCACAAAGCCGCCTATTAGGATAGCATAAAAATTTTACACTTTCAGCCCCGCGTTTTTGATCACAAAATACGCTGTGGGGATGATAAAGAGAGTGAGCACCACGCTAGTGATCATCCCCCCTAGCATGGGCGCAGCGATGGCGTGCATGATCTCTGAGCCAACGCCATGCGAATACATGATAGGGATGAGAGAAACCAAAATACTAAAAAAGGTCATCAATTTAGGGCGCACCCTTTGCACCGCCCCGTGCATGATCGCCTCTTTGAGTTTGGCGCGGGTGTGATCGCCCTGCTTTAAGAAGTGTTGGTAAGCATCCTCTAAATAGATGATCATCACAATCGCCGTTTCTGAGGCAACACCCAAGAGGGCTAAAAAGCCCACTAAAGCGGCAATACTCAAGTTAAGTCCTAGCAACTTCATAAAGACCAACCCCCCCAAAAAGGCAAAGGGCAGAGTGAAAAAACAAAGCAAAGAGTTCGTGGTATTTTTGAGCGCAAAGACAATGAGAATAAAGATCACAAAGATACTCAAAGGCACGATGTAGCGCAGGGTTGCAAAGGCTTCATCTAAATACTGACTCTCCCCTGAGAACTCATAGTAATACCCGCTAGGGAGCTTAAAATTCTCTAGGGCTTTGAGTGCGGCTTGGCGGTAACTCTCTGAACTCACCCCATTTTTAGGCACGATGTAAATAAAATGCACCCCTAAGCCCTTTTCGCTTTTGAGCACCGCCGGGGCATTTTCGTAGTAGATATGTGCAAAGGTGCGCAGAGGCACAAAGCTATAGGGGGTTTTGATATAGAGATTTTCTAAACTCTCAATATTGTTGCGTTGCACATCCTTAAGGCGCACAGAGATAGGATAACTCTCCACCCCATCTAAAAGGGTGCTAATGGCAGAACCCCCCATCCCAAAATTGACCATATCTAACACGCTTTGCTTAGTGATATTGTATTGGGCTAGTTTCTCCGGGCGTAAATCCACATTGAGATAGTAGCCATTATTAGACTTTTCAGCAAAGACAGAGAGGGACTCGGGGAGATTTTTAAGCTGTTGTTCCATGCTAATGGCTAAGTTTTGCAAGAGTGCGGGGTCTTTGCCATAAAGCTTAATGCCTAGGGGGGTGCGAATCCCGGTTAAAAGCATGTCAATGCGCCCGCGGATGGGGTAGGTCCAAGAATTGACCAAACCCTTGACTTGTAGGGCGTGTTCTAGCTTGTCTCTAAGCTGTTTATAGGTGATTTGTTCCTTCCACTCTGATTTGGGTTTGAGTTCAATATAGGTTTCTAGCATGGAGAGTGCGGCCGGATCGGTGCTCGTGTTTGCCCGCCCGGCTTTGCCAAAGACTTGTTTGACCTCATCTACACTTTTAAGAATACGATTTGTGCGCTCTAGGTATTGTTTAGCCGTGTCAATGCCTACCGCATTGGTGGTTACGGGCATATACATCACCACGCCCTCATTAATGGCTGGGATAAACTCCCAATTGAGCTTTTTATAGGCAAAATAAAGCCCGCCCAAGCCTAGCACGCTTAAAGCTAAAAAGAAAAATCTAAAGCGCAACACAAAGGAGAGGCTAGCCCCATAAATGGCGATAAAGAACGCGTTGATGGGGTTTTTGGACTCGGGGCGAATCTTACCTTTGATAAAAAAGATCATCAAGATAGGCACAATGCTAATAGAAAGCAATGCCCCAATGAGCATCGCAAAGGTTTTAGTATAAGCTAGAGGAGAAAATAGCCTCTCTTCTTGCCCGGTGAGATTAAAGATGGGCAAGAAGGAGACCACAATGATCATCAGGGCAAAAAAGATCGCCGGCCCAACTTGTTGCACGCCCTTAATGATCGCGCTTTGGCGCGCTTGCTCATCTTGCATGTTTGTATGTTGCAAATACTTATGCGCATTTTCTACCATCACAATGGCAGCATCCACCATCGCCCCAATGGCAATGGCTATCCCGCCCAAGCTCATAATGCTCGCCTCAATGTTGAAAAAGTGCATCAGCAAAAAACTCAAGCACACACATAGGGGTAAAGTGATGATCACCACTAGCGCGCTTCTAAAGTGCAATAAGAATAACGCGATGATGACTAAGACGATGACACTCTCTTCTATGAGGGTGTGGATGAGATTAGCCACCCCCTTTTCAATGAGCTCGCTACGATCATAGACGGGCACAATCTGCACATCTGGGTTACTCTCTTGCAAGGTGGCGATCTTCTCTTTAATGCGCTTTAAAATGCTGTAAGTGTCGGCATGGTAGCGCACCATCACCACCCCGCCCACCACTTCGTCCGTGCCATTGAGATTTGCCACTGAGCGGCGCGGCTTTGGAGTTAAGTTGAGCGTGGCAATGTCTTTAAGCTTAATAGGGGTGAGATTAGGGGTTTTGAGCACAATCTCCCCCAAATCTTTTAAGCTCTTGGTATAGCCTTGCGCGTGGATGATCTTCTCAAAGCCATTTTCTAAGATCACCCCCCCGCCCATGTCTGCATTGGATTTTTTAATGGCTTGCACCACATCGGCTACGCTCAAATCGTATTGCACCAGCGCGTCATTATTCAGAGTAACTTCGTAGTTTTTCTCAAAGCCCCCAATGCTAGCCACCTCACTCACCCCATCCACCCCTAGCAAGGCGTAGCGAAAATAGAAATCCTGCAAGGTCTTCAACTCGGCTAAATTCTTACTCTTGCTTTTAAGCGCGTATTGGTAAGCCCAGCCAATAGAGGTGGCATCGCTGCCCATCTCTACCTTGACCTCAGAGGGCAGGCGCACACGCGCCATCTGTTCGGACACCCGATCGCGTGCAAAGTATAAATCTACCTTGTCTTTAAAGATGATGTAGATTAGTCCCGTTTCATAGCTAGAAATCCCGCGCACGGTTTCAATGTCAGCAATCCCCATAAAATTAGACACTAAAGGATAAACCGCTTGTTCTTGCACCACTTGGGGGCTTTGGTTGGGGTAGCTTACCTGCACGACCACCTGCGTGGGAGAGAGATCGGGTAGAGCGTCTAGGCGGGTTTCTTTAATTGCCCAAAGGGAAAGCAAAAAGAGCAAGCCCACCACCAAGATCACAATGAGCTTATTTTTTAAACTCCAAGAAATGATCGCATTGATCATCACTCATCCCCATTATTGATCGCATCGGCATCTAAGATAAAGAGCGCGTTCTTAGCCACCTCATCGCCTTGAGCTAACCCCTCTAAAATGGTGTAACTCCCATCGCTATTGCGCTTGACTTTGACCTCTGTGAGTTCAAACTCCCCCTCCTCTTTTTTAAAGACGATGGTTTTATCGTTTTTGACCAACACTGCCTCTTTGGGCAAGACTAAGCCTTTTTGGGCTTTTTGGAATAAAGTTACCTTAGCAAACATGTTAGGAAAAAATAGATTTTGCGGATTAGCTAGCACAAAGCGCACCTGTAGCATTTTGGTTTGGGGATTGATGAGGGGGTTGATATTATCTAGCTGTAGGCTAAAATCTCCCTTGATGCCCTCTATACGCGCGCGTGCGCTGTCCATATGGCGCACAAAGTCTAAATCTTCTTGATTGACTTGGGCGATCACATAGAGCGCGCTCAAATCTACAATTTCATAGAGGGTTGCGCCACTCTTGACAAAGCCGCCCTCTTGGATATTCTTAGCAAAGATCACTCCGTTAAATTGCGAGCGCATTACAATGCGGTTGTGGATTTTTTTATCCTTGATGATATTAGCGATCTCCCCCTCTCCCACCCCCAGTAAGCGTAATTTTTCTTTGATCTCCTCTACTTGTCTATTAAAGTGCAATGCCGAAAGCAATTCGCTTTGCACCCCTATGAGTGCGGGGGCATACACACTAAAGAGTTTCTGTCCTACTTTAATAGGCTTGTAGGTTTGATTGGCATAAAGCTTTTCAATATAGCCATCAAAGCGCAGAGTATAGGTGAAACTTTTTTGTTCGTCTGGTTGCAAGCTGGCATAATACTGCCTAAAGGGGGCGATTTCTTTAAGGGTAACCTTAATGGTGTCCTGTGCCCCCCACAGCGCGCCTAGCAACGCCATATATAGCCCAATAATTCTCATCAAAGCCCCTTGAGATTTTCTAACGCCAAATAGGTCGTATTGAGCTCGCTAAGGGTGTCGATCTTAGAGAGCTTGATATTAATTGCATCGTTAAAGGCATTGTAATAGCTATTGTAATCCCCGTTAGCAGAGATCAAATTTTTTTCATAGATATGCACAATGCGCCCGCTTGCCTTTAAAATGGTCTCTATGCTGGAGAGATTTTTTTGGAGTTGCGTCATTTTCTTAAACAATTTCTTAGCGCGGTGGCGCACTTGGTTAATGGTGTTGTCAATATTGTTCAGCGCGACTAAGTGCTCTTGTTTGCGCTGTTGTAATGTATTACTCTGCTTGCCATAAATGGGCAAAGGGATGGCTACCCCAATGGTGAACATGTCAAAAATGCGCTTCCTAAAGAGGTAGTTAGCCGTCACATTGATGTCTTCTAAAAAACTCTTTTTGGCTAGCGTGATGTTTTTACGCGCTTGGCTATCTTGTAAGCGCGCGATTTTGATGTCGTAATTGCTCGCCATGATGCTTTGCAATTCTTGTGTATTGTCTAAAGCCATGCGCTGGGGCGCTAGGGAGAGTAGATCGCTTTGGCTAAAAGTGAGTTCGCTAATGTTGATCTTATTATCTTCTAGCGCGTCTTCTAAGTCGTTTTGCTTGATCTCTAGTTGGGATTTAAGCACTTCAATTTTGGCAATGGCGATTAAATCCGGGTTGCTCGCATGTTGGGCGTTATAGAGCAGGTTTTCTAGGTTATTTAAGGCTTCTTTTAATAGGGCTAGCTTTTGGGTGTTCTTATAGACTTGGATCGCGTTGGTGAGCACCCCTATGGCGATCTCTTGCTTGAGTTTTTGCAACTCTAAGAGCTTTTTTTGGCGCTCTAAGTCCACCACTTGGGCTTGGGTGTGCCTCTTAGCATTCACATCAAATTTTTGGCTAATCCCTACGCTGATGCTTTGCATGAAACTAGAATCTAAAATAAAGAAATTGAACACATCGGCGTTGTTATAGCCCACATACAAAATCGGGTTATCCCAACGCGCCACCGCTTTAGCTTGGGCTTGCAAACTCTCAATTTGGGCTTGCAAGCTAGCGATTTTAGCGTTCTTGTGCAAAAATTTGTTGTAAATACTAGGCAAGTCTAGGCGTTTGCTTGGCAGGGGCGCACTCACGCTCACAGACTCCAAGCTAGCCTCTTGATGCCACGCCTTTAAGCCTCCCAGCATCAAAAGCACCCCCCAGATCAAAGCCCTTAGCCTCATAGATCGATACTGCCCTTACCTTTGTAGAGTTTGCCCTCTTTGGTCTTGAGCTCTAGTTTCACCTGCCAAGTGCCCCCCATGGGCAGATTCACCTTCACATCATAGACTCCATCTTTTTCTTTCACTTGGGCGTTTTCATGCATGGCAGGCATGCCCGGCATTTCAGGCATGCTAAATTTCACCTTCACATGCGCGCCTTTGAGGGGCTTGCCCTTTAGGGTGGGGGTTAATGTGAAATGGTTATTGCCGCTCACGGGCTTTTGATCGGATTTTAAAAGGGTGTCTACTTCCTTGGCTTTAATCTTTAAATCCCACGCTTGTAAACTCCCCAAACTCAAGGCGCATGCCAGCACCAACACATGCCATTTTTTCATCAAACTCCTTTGAATTAAGATGGGGCTATGATAGTGTATTTCTGTGGATTATTTGTGGAAATTAAAGTTTGCCGTGTTAAAATTTTTACACCATATTACCAAAGGGATAACATGTCTTATCGCGTTGAACACGACACCATGGGGGAAGTCAAGGTAGAAGATAGCAAGTACTGGGGCGCGCAAACCCAAAGAAGTTTTGAAAACTTCAAAATCGGGGTAGAAAAGATGCCCCCCGCGCTCATTAGAGCCTTTGCCAAATTGAAGCGTTCTGTAGCGCTGGTGAATGCGCAACTAGGCAAGTTGGACACGCAAAAATCCCAAGCGATTGTACAAGCCTGCGATGAGGTGATCGCGGGCAAATTAGCCGACATGTTCCCCCTAGCCATTTGGCAAACCGGGAGCGGGACTCAGACTAATATGAATGTCAATGAGGTGATCGCCAACCGCGCCACAGAGATTTTAGGCGGAGATTTTAGAAAAGAGAAGCTGATCCACCCTAATGACCATGTCAACATGTCTCAAAGCTCTAATGACACCTTCCCCACTGCCATGCACATTGTGAGCGTGCTCGAATTGCATAAAACCCTTTTGCCCGCCCTAGATAAACTACACGCCACCTTGCAAGCCAAAAGCACAGAGTTTAAAGATATTATTAAAATCGGGCGCACCCATCTGCAAGATGCTACACCCCTAACCCTAGGGCAGGAGTTTAGCGGGTATGTGAGCATGCTTGAGCATTCTAAGGCGCAAATTTTACAGAGTTTGGAGTATTTAAGCGAGCTAGCCATCGGGGGCACGGCAGTGGGCACAGGGCTAAACGCGCACCCACAACTCTCTGAAAAAGTCGCCGCCGAGTTAAGCCAACTTACCGGCTGCACTTTCAAAAGTGCGCCCAATAAATTTCACGCTTTAACTAGCCATGATGGGCTTGTCTTTGCCCACGGCGCGCTCAAAGGGCTAGCAGCCAATCTGATGAAAATTGCCAATGACATTAGATGGCTGGCTAGTGGTCCGCGCTGTGGTTTGGGCGAACTTGCTATCCCTGAGAATGAACCGGGGAGCTCTATAATGCCTGGCAAGGTCAACCCCACCCAATGCGAGGCGTTGACGATGGTCGCTGTGCAGGTGATGGGCAATGACGCGGCGATTGGTTTTGCGGCTTCTCAGGGCAATTTTGAACTCAATGTCTTTAAACCCGTGATCATCTATAATTTCTTGCAAAGTTTAGAATTGCTCGCTGATAGCATGGAGAGCTTTAACGCCCATTGCGCGGTGGGGATCGCGCCCAATAAAGAAAAGATCGATCATTACTTGCACCACTCTTTGATGTTGGTAACCGCGCTCAACCCCCATATCGGCTATGAAAACGCCGCCAAAGTCGCTAAAAACGCCCATAAAAAACACATCAGTCTAAAAGAGTCTGCAGAGGAATTAGGATTAGTGAGCGCGCAGGATTTTGACAAATTCGTTAATCCTGCCAACATGATCGCGCCTAAGGCGTGAGCCCTTAAGCAAGCTTAAAATGCATGCCAAAAACACCCAAAAGGGTGGGCTATAAAAACGCCCCCCTTTTTCACCCACGATCAAATCTGCTTATACAACGCCAACGCCCTAGACCCAAGCACCCTAGAAAAAGATAGCCTAGATTGTCTCATCACCTCCCCACCCTACAATGTGGGCATGGACTACAACTCTCATGCGGATAACCAAAGCTACCAAGAGTATTTAGACTTTAGCGCGCTTTGGCTTGAGAACGCCTACCAATGGGCTAAGAGAAGCGGGCGGCTCTGCTTAAATATCCCCTTAGATAAAAATAAAGGCGGGCAACAAAGCGTGGGCGCAGATCTCATCAACCTCGCTAAAAAGATTGGGTGGTCTTATCATAGTAGCATCGTGTGGAATGAGGGCAATATCTCTAGGCGCACGGCGTGGGGGAGCTGGCTTAGCGCAAGCGCGCCCTATGTGATCGCCCCGGTGGAGCTCATCGTCATTTTGTATAAGCAAGTGTGGAAAAAGCAAAATAAGGGGGCAAGCGACATCACTAAGGAGGAGTTTATGAGCTGGACTAATGGCTTATGGCAGTTTAATGGGGAGTCTAAAAAGCGCATCGGACATCCGGCCCCCTTCCCTAGAGAATTGCCCCGCCGCTGTATCAAACTCTTTTCTTTTGTAGGCGATGTGATCTGCGATCCTTTCAGTGGGAGCGGGACAACTATGTTAGAAGCGTATGCCAACCGGCGCGCCTTTATGGGTATTGAGCTAGACAAGAAATATTGCGATCTAGCCAAAGCGCGGTTCTTAAAGGTTTTGGGGGCACAAAATGGGCATTAGTCAGCAAGATTTAATTATGGAGTTTTTTAAGGCGAATCCCCATAGAGACATCGCGCATCCGGAGGTGGTCGATTGGGTGGTGCAAACATACAAAGAGCGCACGGGCAAGGTCTTTAGAGACCCAGATAGAGGCATTTGCTCCTTACACCAAAAAGGGCAATTGATCAAGGTTTATAAAGGAGTTTATCGTTACGATCCGCATTTTGTGTTACGCCAAGATTTAGAGGATTTTAGTCCCGTGCTCAAAAAGCAAATTTTAAAAAGAGATGGGCATGCTTGTGTCATCTGTGGAGCGGGGCAAAAAGAAGGCGTAGAGTTGCATGTCGATCATATCAAGCCCAAAGATTTAGGCGGTAAGGCGTGCTTAGAAAATGGGCAAACTCTATGCGCACGGCACAATTTCTTAAAAAAGAATTTCTCCTCTAAATCTAATGCGCCTAAAAACATACAAACTCCTCTTTTGAAAATTTGCGATGATATTCTACCCCCCCCTGTCAAGCCTTCGAGCTCAAAATATGCATTAAAAAAGGTAAAAGTAGAAATTAGTAACAAAAAGAGAGCGGAAGTTTAAAAATTTGGGGGTTATGAGAAAAAAGATAAGAGGTTGTTTGGTTAGAGTCTAGGGAGTT
>NZ_QXQR01000025.1:0-13340 GCF_003660355.1 Helicobacter sp. L8 | reverse complement strand
ACAGACAACAGCTATGGGCATCGCTGTTCTGTTTATGGCGTAGAAATCCCCTTTGTGATCTATGTTACTAACACCTTCAAACAAAAACACCCCCAAAAAGTGCAACAACTCGCCCAAGCGGTGCACAAGCCCTTTATGAGCGATGATCTGATTCACACCCTTTTACCCTTAGTGGGAATTCACACAAAGGATAATATTGAGAGCAAGGATTTATTGAGCCCGCAATTTGATAGCATGCGCGCGCGCAAGGTGTGCGCGCAGGTCAAGTATGTTAAACGATCCCACCCCCATTAGAAATTATAGACATAGTGGACATAAAATACCAAGCTTCTTTGGAAGGTTAAACCGCTAACCCCCCCATTGACCAAGGTTTTAAAATAGTAGTTACGCACAAAGGGGATTTTCATGCCCACTTCAAAGCCATGGTGCTTGTTGGTGTTGACTCTAAATCCCCATGAGAAAGGCACCTGGAAGTAGCTGGGGTTCATGATCGTATTGGGGTAGCGCAAGAGGCTTTTAAAAGCAGCCGCTTGGCTGGTGCTCCACGAACTCCCTGCAAAAGCCAGCCCTACAAAAAAGCCCGCCTGAAGACGCACATTGTCTATAAAGTCGAAGAGATAATCCGCGCCTACGCCATAGATATTGTCATTGAGGCGGATCCCGTTGAAAGTAGGGTTGTCATAGCCATAACTATAAAACGCATAACCACGCACCCCATGGCGGCGCTCTCCCTTGCCAAAGAAGTATTTATACCCCCCTTGTAAAGAGAGCCCATACATGTTGCTCTGCCCTCCTACAATCCCCAAGCCCTCAGGCACGCCAAGACTCCCCGTGATCGTGGTTTTTACCAAGCTGTATTGAAACCCCGCGCTGGCATAAAATCCATTCCTCTCTGCCCCCAAGCTCCCCACCAAGCCAGCCAACACCACCGCCATCTTTACCGCCTTAAAACGCATCATCTCTCCTAAAAATCAAAATTGCCCTGCTTGCCCTTATTCATACTCAAATACACACTCTGCACGAAAGCTTGGCGCAACGCGCATTCTAACACAATGCTACACCTCAAACACGAGCCCACCCCCTTGCGCTCTTGGCAAGCTAGCACCTTTTGGCGTTGGGTTTGCCACTCTTGGCTAAACTTGTCCTCCTCCATGCTAGCCCTTGAGTGCTTGCATTTCTACTTTAGAGCCCAAGAAACACGCGCTTTTGTCATGCAAACTCTCTAAGGGTATTTCTAGCAAGCGTTGCCCCTGCGCGTCTAAAGCTAGACCTCCCGCGCACTCCAACACAAAGGCTAAAGGATAGACCTCAAAGAGTTTACGCAATTTCCCCTTGGGCGCATCTTGGGTGGCTGGATAGCAAAACAACCCCCCTTGTTTGTGCAAGAGATGGTGCGCATCAGCAACCATACTCCCGCTATAGCGCAGGCGGTATCCTTGAGCGAAGAAACGATCTAAAAACTCCCTATATTCTGGGCTAAAGTGTTGCCAACTCCCTCCGGGGGCGATACTCTTGCCCTGTGGCTTTAAGCGCAAATCTCCCTTATGTGTCCACACCTTTTGGGCTTCGTTGTAAACATAATGCGCCACTTGCGTGCGCGTGGCGACCACCAATTCTAACTTAGCCCCATAGAGAATATACGCCCCCATTTGCATAGACTGACCTATGTGCTTGTCTTCAAAGCCCTGAGGGTTGGGCGCGTAAATCCCAAAAATGCTCCCCACCAAGAAATTCGCCCCCACCACACTCGAACCATCTAGGGGGTCAAAGGCGATTAAATAACCCTGTTTGTGCGCTGTGTAACACGCCTTTTCTTGCTCTTCGCTCATCACTCCCCCCACATTCTCCAAGCCCAAACAATACTCAAAGATCAAACGATCCACTTGGATGTCCAATTCTAATTGCATGTCTGCAGTGGGGTTGAGGTGATCGCTATAGCGTGCATCGCCTTGTTTAATACTCTGGTAAACCTGTGTGCCGATGTGTTGCAACGCCTCCAAGAACGCGCGCTGTGTTGGGGTATCCATAAAACTCCTTTGGGATATAAAACGCCCATTTTAGCATAGAAGCGTTTAAGTATGCCCGGGGCGTTTAAGCCATCTTAAACCTAAATGGGCTAAAATGGGGGTTTTTTACAAGGAGAGTTGATGAAGGTATTGTTACTGCAAGATGTCAAAAACTTGGGCAAGGCTGGGGATGTATGCGAAGTCAAAGATGGGTATGGCAATAATTTTCTCATCGCTAAAAAACTCGCCCAAATGGCTACCAAAGAGGCGCTCAACAAATACAAGGCTGTCCAAAGAAAACGCGCGGAGTTAGAAGCCCAAGAATTAGCCACCAAACAAGAGATTGCCCAAAAATTAGAGGGCATTACTCTACAAATTATTAAGAAAGTCGGGGCTAATGGGGCGTTATTTGGATCGATCACCAAAGAAGAGGTGGTAGAAGCTTTGCTAGGCGTGCATGCCTTAGAACTAGACAAGAAGACCCTAGAACTCAAAACCCCCATTAAGAGCACGGGGATTTATGAAATTGATGTCAAGCTAGGGCATGGGGTGGTGGGCGTGCTCAAAATTGATGTGATCGCTGAGTGATGTTCCACGCCACCACCATTTTAGGCTATAAAACGCGTTTTGAGGGCAAGGATTATGCCATCATTGGCGGGGATGGACAGGTGAGTTTTGGCAACTGCGTGATAAAAGGCAACGCGACCAAGATTCGCACCTTGCACCACAACCAGATTTTAAGCGGGTTTGCCGGGAGCACTGCGGATGCCTTTAGTTTATTTGACATGTTCGAGCGCATTTTAGAGGGCAAAAAGGGGGATCTCTTTAAAAGTGTGGTGGATTTTAGCAAAGAGTGGCGTAAGGATAAGTTTTTGCGCCGTTTAGAAGCGATGATGATCGTGCTTAACAAACAAGCTATTTTTATTTTGAGTGGCAGTGGAGATGTGGTCGAGCCTGAAGATGGTAAGATCGCTGCCATTGGAAGCGGAGGCAATTACGCCCTAAGTGCGGCGCGCGCGCTGGATCAATTCGCCAACTTACCCCCCAAAGCCTTGGTAGAAGAGTCGCTTAAGATTGCCGGGGGGTTGTGTATCTACACCAACCAAAACATTAAAATCTTGGAGCTTTAATGCGGACAGATAAATTAAACATGACTCCCCAAGAGATTGTCGCCTATTTAGACGATTACATCATCGAGCAACAGGACGCTAAAAAGATGATTGCCATTGCGTTGCGTAACCGCTGGCGCAGATTGCAACTGAGTAAAGAACTCCAAGAGGAAGTGATGCCCAAAAATATTTTGATGATTGGCTCAACTGGGGTTGGCAAGACTGAGATTGCAAGGCGCATGGCTAAGATGATGGGCTTGCCCTTTATCAAGGTGGAGGCGAGCAAATACACCGAAGTGGGCTTTGTGGGGCGCGATGTGGAATCGATGGTGCGCGATTTGGTGGCAACAAGCATCAACCTCGTAGAAAGCGAGCAAAAAGAAAAGAATAAAGAGAAGATCGAAGAGTTGATTGTAGAAAAGATTGCTAAGAAATTACTGCCCGCCTTGCCTAGCGGGGTGAGTGAGGCTAAAAAGGAAGAATACGCGCTGAATTTTGAAAAGACGAAGGAAAAAGTCAGAGGCACGGCTTTAGATCATGTCAAAATTGAAATTGAGTTACACAAACGGCAAGTAGAGGGGGATTTCAATGTGCCTCCTGAAATCATCAAGGTGCAAGAAAGCATCATTAAAGTGCTCAATAGGGAGGAACAAAAGGTAAGCAAGGAGATGAGTATCAAGGAAGCCAAAGAAGCCTTGCGCCATGATGTTTTGCAAACAATCTTAGATAAGGAGAGCGTGCAAATGGAGGGGGTGCAACGCGCCACCCAATCGGGGGTGATCTTCATTGATGAGATTGACAAGATCGCTGTAGGGATCAAGGAGGGGAGCAGGCAAGACCCTAGCAAGGAGGGGGTGCAACGCGATTTACTCCCCATTGTAGAGGGGAGTGTGATCAATACCAAATACGGACCCATCGCCACCGATCACATCCTCTTCATCGCTGCTGGGGCGTTTCACTTGAGCAAACCTAGCGATCTAATCCCCGAATTACAAGGGCGCTTCCCCTTGCGCGTGGAATTGGAGAGTCTCTCTGAAGAGATCATGTATGCTATCCTCACGCGCACCAAGAGTTCTATCATTAGACAATACCAAGCGTTGTTAGAGGTGGAGGGGGTCAAGTTGGTGTTTGAGCCAGAAGCCTTGCGCGAGCTAGCTAAACTCTCTTATTTGGCTAACCAGAACACAGAGGACATCGGGGCGCGCCGTTTGCACACCACCATTGAAAAGGTGCTTGAAGACATTAGTTTCAATGCGTCTAACTACAGGGGGCAAAGTGTGGTGATCACCAAAGAACAGGTGAGCCAGAAATTACAAAATTTAGTGGATAATGTGGATTTGGCGCGTTTCATTCTATGACCAAAGCAGGTTTTATTGCATTAGTGGGGCGTCCTAATGCGGGCAAGAGCACGCTATTAAACGCGCTCTTAGAAGAAAAGATCGCGCTGGTTTCACACAAAGCCAACGCCACGCGCAAGACATTAAAAGCCATTGTGCCCTTTAGCGATGCGCAAGGGGTAGCATGCCAGATGATCTTTATAGACACGCCCGGATTAACTCCCCCTAAGAAACTCTTAGATGAGGCTATGCAATTGCAGAGCGCGCGCGCCCTGCAGGAGTGTGATGTAGTGGTGTTTGTGGCTAGCGCGCGCGCAAGCGTGCAAGACTACCAAGATTTTTTAGCGCGCCATAGCGCTAAACCCCACATCATAGCCCTCAATAAAATAGACACTCTTAGCCCCCCCCAGCTCTTAGCCAAAATCCAACCCTACCAAGCCTATAGCCATGCCTTCAAAGCCTTAGTGCCCTTGAGCGCGCTCAAGCAAAAGAACCTACAAGTCTTGCTAGAAGAGATCGCCAAGCTCTTGCCCCAAGCACCCTTTTACTACGACCCCCAGACGCTCAGTGATGCCCAAACCAAGCAACTTTATCAAGAGATGATTCGCGAACAACTCTTTTTGCATTTGAGTGAGGAAATTCCCTACGCAAGCGATGTGGTTATCACGCGTTTTCAAGAAGAGGCGCGCTTAGATCGCATTGAGGCGCAGATTGTGGTGGAGAAGCCCAGCCAACAAAAAATGGTAGTGGGCAAGGGAGCGTGGGTGATTAAAAAAATTGGCAAACAGGCGCGCTTGAAAATGGAGGCTTTTGGGGGCAAAAAGGTGTTTTTACGCTTAGAAGTGGTGGTGTGTAAAAATTGGAGTCGACAAAAAGATCAACTTAAAAACATGGGTTATGTGGTAGAATAGAGTTTTGCAATATTAAGAGGTGTTGGATGCGCGTCAAAAAGGTATGGTTAGGGGCGTTGTCGTTTGTATTTATGGGTTTGGTGGGCTTACACGCGGATACCTTGATGGGGTTTGTAAAAGCCTACCAAGAAAAGGGGATCGACTCCATTGAGAGACTCTTGCAATCTTATTTGACCCAACGGGAGTTTTGGGAGGATGTCCTAGAAAATCGCGACATTAGCTTTGGCTATTATGAAAATATGGACTACCTCTTTGTGATCGACAAAGCCGATCCCAAGCTCGTGCTCTACGCCCTAGAAGGTGAAAAGATTGTCAAGGTTAACCAAACTAAAGCGCTTGTGGGGTCTAGGGGTGGGGATAAGAAAAGCGAGGGAGACAAGGCTACCCCCATTGGGGTTTATAAAATTCTTAAAAAACTCACGGGCTTGAGTAGTTATTATGGTCCCTTTGCTCTAGAAACCAACTACCCTAATCCCTTAGATGTCGCCTTTAAGCGCACTGGGCATGGGATTTGGATTCATGGCTTGCCCTTGAGTGGGAAGCGCAATGAACTCAACACTAAGGGCTGTGTCGCTATTGAAAATGCCGTGTTGAAAGATTACGAACAGCGCATTAAGGGCAAAAAAGCTCTTCTTATCGTCTATGAAGGCGCGCTCAAATACGCCACTAAGGACGAGCTTGCTACAATTTTAAGTGCCCTTTACACTTGGCGTAGCGCGTGGGCTAATAACGATCTGGTAGGCTATATGAATTTTTATAGCCCGGATTTTAAACACGCCAGTGGGATGAATTTCAAGGCTTATGAGAAATTCAAAACCCATGTGTTTACCAAAAATGAAACCAAGACGATCCGCCTCTCAGGGGTGAATATTACCCCCTACCCTAATGTGCAGCAGCGCCGACTCTTTAGAGTGGCGTTTGATCAAGACTACAAGGCTTATAAAAAAAATAAGCTCTCCTACTCTTCACAGGGTCTTAAAGAGCTCTATGTGGAACTCAAAGACAATAAAATGCGCATCATCATGGAAAAATAGCCTTTTTGGGCGTGTTTTTACCCCCAGAGTTGGAAGTTGGCATGCTAGAGTTAGAATGGTATGTCTATGCTATCTTTTTTGCTGCCGCTTTTTGTGCGGGGTTAGTGGATTCTATTGCCGGGGGTGGGGGGCTTATCACTGTGCCCACCTTGATGGCATTGGGAGTCCCCCCCCACATGGTGCTAGCCACCAATAAACTTCAGAGTAGTTTTGGGAGTTTCACTGCTGCGCTGAATTTCTGTCTTAAAGGCATGGTGTCTTTAAGAGAGGTCGCTTTTGGGGTGGGGTGCGTGGTGGTGGGCGCAAGCTTAGGCACAACGCTAATCTTATGGCTCAAAGCGGATATTTTGCGCGTGCTTATTCCTATTTTCTTGTCCTTGATCTTTATTTACACCTTGCTAGCCCCCAAAGTGGGCGAGGGCGATAGCCATCCCAAGCTCAAACCCGCGTTATTTTATGGCATTTTTGGACTGGGACTAGGGTTTTACGATGGCTTTTTTGGGCCGGGCACGGGCTCGTTTTGGACCTTTGCGATGGTCGCGCTCTTGGGGTTGAATATGAAAAAAGCCACCGCGCGCACTAAGGTGTTTAATTTCACTAGCAATATTGTGAGCTTGAGCGTGTTTTTAATAGGGGGAGAGGTGATTTGGTCTGTGGGGCTCTTAATGGGGGCAGGGCAGATGTTGGGGGCATGGGTGGGCTCTAATTTGGTGATGGCTAAAGAAGTCAAATTTATCCGCCGAGTGTTTTTATGCGTGGTGGGGGCGACAATCTTAAAACTCTTTTGGGATTTTGCGCGCTAGATGGTGGCTTGAGGCGGAATCGAACCACCGACACGAAGATTTTCAGTCTTCTGCTCTACCGACTGAGCTATCAAGCCAAAAGCGCAATTATACTACATAAGTCCTTTAAATTTAACTTAAAGTGTTATAATACCCAAAAAGGTATTAGATGCGCTTAGTTTCATGGAATGTCAATGGGTTACGAGCATGCATGCAAAAGGGCTTTGAGGCGTTTTTGCTAGAGAGCGGAGCGGATGTATTTTGCGTGCAAGAGACCAAAATGCACCCACAGCAGGCTAGTTTTAGCTTTGATCACTACCACACCTTTTGGAACAGCGCGCACAAGAAGGGCTATAGCGGGGTGCTGACCTTGAGTAAAGATACGCCTTTGAGCGTGCGCTATGGGCTGGGATTAGAGGAGCATGACAGCGAGGGGCGTGTAATTACTTGTGAGTATGAGAATTTTTATTTAGTCAATGTCTATGCGCCCAATTCTCAAAGGGGGTTATTGCGCCTGCCTTATCGCCTGCAATGGGAGGGCGCGTTTAGGGATTTTTTGCAGAATTTAACAAAGCATAAGGGGGTAGTTGTGTGCGGGGATTTGAATGTTGCGCACAATGAGATCGATTTAGCCAACCCGCAGAGTAACCACTACAATGCAGGCTTTAGCGACCCAGAACGCGATGCCTTTAGGCAATTACTCCAATTAGGTTTTGTTGATACCTACCGCCATTTTTACCCCAACCAAACAGAAGCTTACACATGGTGGAGCTATATGAATCAGTCTAGGGCGCGCAATATCGGTTGGCGTATTGATTATTTTTTGATCTCACAAGGCTTGCAAGCCCAGATCAAAGACGCGCAGATTCACGCCCATATTTTAGGCAGCGATCATTGCCCGGTGGGTTTAGAAATAGGCGTGCGATGAATCCTAAAAAACCTTTTAGAGAGATATTTAGAGGCTTAAAGCCTAAAGCCTTTGTGATCCCCTTGCCCTATTTTAACCCCCAAAAAGCCCAAGCTTGCCTAGAGTGTGGGGGGGATTGCGCGCCTGTGTGCCCTGAGCGCATTGTGATTAAAGAACCCATGCAAATCCCGCATTTGGATTTCAAAGAACGGGGTTGCACCTTTTGTCAAGAATGCCTTAAAGCGTGCGCCCCGGAGGTTTTGCAGGGGGATCGCGCTAGTGTCATTGGCGCGCTGGCTTTGATTGATTCGCAAACCTGTTTGAGCCATCAAGGCGTGGTGTGTTTTGCCTGCAAGGACGCTTGTGTGGAAAAGGCGATCGTCTTTAAGGGCATGTTTGCCCCGCGCGTATATGGCTCTTGCACGGGATGTGGCATGTGTGCGCCTGTATGCCCTAGCCAATCTATTTTATTTGTGGAGAGAAAAACATGAATATTTCTAGTGTGATTGTCAAGGTCCAGCCGGAGAGTTTTGAGCAGAGTTTAAAGGCGATTGGGGCTTTAGAGTGCGTGGAAGTGGGGGCTTTTGATCAAGAAAAGGCTGTGATCATCGCTTTGATTGAAGCTCCCAGTGTGCAGGAGGAATTGCGTGCTAATAGAGAGATTGAAAACGCCCCGGGGGTGATTAGCGCGCACATGCACTTTAGCTATTCGGATGAAAACCCTTTGCCCCCCAACATCCAAGCCACTTTAGAGAAAATAGAAAACACGGACACTAAAGCGGTGCGCTATGGGGGCGATGTGAACAACTGGCTTTAATTGGCTTTGCGGGTGTTGAGCCACTGGGCTTTAATATTCATCGCAGAGTGCAGGGAAGTTTGGAGTTGTTCGGCTAGATTGAGCAGGGGGGCTAGATCGGTCTTCCATTTGGCTTGGGAAATCTCCTTTTGCAACGCGTCCACCAGGTCCAGTGCTTTATCTAAGTCAATGGGTGGTTCAAAGGCTTTTTTAAACATCGCGCCAAACCCCTTTTTTTTGGCTTCTTGGGCATGCTCATTGGGGATCAAGACAAGTTTGATGTTTTGGATTTCTTGGTAGAGGCGATCTAATTGCTTGACTTCTTGATAGTCCCTGCCCTTGTCAATAGCCTCTTCTAAAATCTTATTGCTAGTGCTGACTAATTGCATCGCTAATTGCGCGCTCTGGGCTTCTGCATTAGCTAGAGCGTGGATGTCAATACCCATGAGTGGCGATGCGATACAGAATATCCCTAAAACAGACACTAAAAAACACCGCTTCAAACTCATAGACGCATCCAATCCTTTTTCTATGGGGAAAACATTGTAAAATGGTGGAGCTGTGGGGAATCGAACCCCAGTCCAAAAATCACATCCATCCGCGGGCTTCTACATGCTTAGAGAAGTGTTAAAAATTCGAGTTCTTTCTAAGCCACCTCTCCAGCTCAAATAAAGACCCCTAGCTCTTAAATCTTACTTTAAAAAGTGAGCACTTTTTAAAGGCATCTGGCTAAAAATGATGGAATGCCTACAGGACACCAGCGATCCCACAGACTTCCAGCTCGCTACGCAGCTTTAGCGTAGTTGGGAGCGTAATTAGGATTGTTTACGGTTATTGTTTGTGTCGTTTTACAAGAGACACTTGGCATGCAACCCACGCTATGCAACCCTTGTCGAAATCCTGTTCAGCCCCAAAAAACTTAGCAAAAAACTAAGTAGTGCAGTATAGCATGCTATGCTTACGATTTTTTTAAATGGCTAGAGCAATCGAGGGCGATCTAGTTTGAGAGTTTCATAAGTCTTGAGCGTGGCAATACGCCCCTTAGCCGTGCGCTCTAAATAGCCATTAGCCAATAAAAAGGGTTCGATCACCTCTTCAATGGTGCTTTCATCTTCATGCAAACTTGCCGCAATAGTATTAAGCCCTAAGGCTTTATTCTTGGCATTAGCTAAGAGATTGAGATAGAGTAAATCCAGCGCGTCAAAGCCATGTGCATTCACCCCTAACTCCTCTAGGGCAAAGAGAGTTGTTTGCAAAGAAATGCACGACTCATTGGCGTAATCGGCAAAATCGCGCACCCGTCTTAGTAGTCTTAGCGCGATGCGGGGTGTGCCCCTTGAGCGCTTGGCGATCTCTGTGCTTGCCTGTGGTTCAATGTCCTTTTGCAAGCGCGCGCTGGCGCGCGTGATGATGGTGGCTAGTTCTGTAATGTCATAAAACTGCATGCGAAAGTGCATGCCAAAGCGTTCGCGCAAAGGATTAGAAAGCAAACCCGCGCGCGTGGTCGCCCCTATGAGAGTGAAAGGGGCTAGATCGATCTTAATGGTTTGGGCGGCTGCTTTAGAGCCGATGATAATGTCTAGTCTAAAATCCTCCATTGCCGGGTAAAGCACCTCTTCAATGGCTGGGCTTAAGCGGTGAATCTCATCAATGAAGAGAATATCCTTAGGGTTGAGATTGGTTAAAAGAGCGGCTAAGTCGCCTGTTTTTTCAATCATAGGGGCGGTGGTAACCTTGATATTGGCGTTAAGCTCTTTAGCAATGAGATGACTCAAAGTAGTTTTACCCAAGCCCGGAGGTCCAAAAAAAAGCACATGATCTAGGGTATCTTGGCGTTTAAGAGTGGCACTAATAGAAACTTGCAATAACTTTTTGATCTGTTCTTGTCCGATATAGTCCTCCCACAAACTGGGACGCAAACTTAAGGATTCTTGCTCTTCTAAGTTGAGAGCTTCTACATTGACAAGTCTTTGCATTAGTAGCTCTCTTGCTCAGAGGGAAAATGCCCTGTTTGGATGTCTTGGATATAGCGTTGCAACGCCTCTTCTATGAGAGTGCCCCCCTCTAGATAAGTGCGCACAAATTTGGGCTTAAACGCCTTGAATAGACCTAGCATGTCGCTAAAGACTAAAATTTGCCCATCGCACCCCGCCCCGCTCCCTATACCTATAGTGGGGATGTCCAGACACTTACTAATCTCTGTAGCTACAGACGCAACCACCCCCTCTAACACCACCAAACTCGCCCCCGCCTCCTGCACGCTCAAAGCATCCTCTAAGACTTGTTGTGCGCTCTGCTGCGTTTTACCCACAATCTTATAACCCCCCACTCCGCGCACACTCTGAGGCAAAAGCCCCACATGCCCTACCACCGCTAGCCCCTCTTGCACTAGCCTTTTAATCAAGGGCGCGCGCGCCTGCCCCCCTTCTAGTTTGATCGCGTCCGCGCGGGTGTGTTGGTAGAATTTTAGGGCGTTTTTAAGGGCTTGTTTTTCATTAGTATAACTCCCATAGGGCATATCCGCCACCACAAAGGCGCGTTGCGCGCCCCGACACACCGCCTTAGTGTGGTAGAGCATTGTTTGCATGCTAGCACTCAGAGTATCCGGGTAAGCATTAAAACTCATGTTCAGGCTATCGCCCACTAAAATTAAGTCTATGTAGGGGTCAAAAAGGGTTGCAAAGAGCGCATCGTAAGCGGTGATCGCGCTGATCTTGCAAGGTTTTGCGCCCTCTTTGGGGTGCTTTTTGTGTTGCAGAGTATCCAAAGTGATTTTTTTCATAGCTACACTTTTTGAGAGATTTTACCTTTAAAATGCTATGATAGGGCTAAAAATTTTACTAGGGTTAGAGTTGAATTGCAAAGGAGTGCTTGGGGTTTTTGTGTTGATGTTTCAGGTGTTGTGGGGAATAGATTATAAAACACTCGATCCTAAATATTATAAATACATCAAGTTCTATGAAAAATACACGGATCAAGAGATCGCCCTCTTGATTGATGACATCCAAGAAGCCGAGAAAAAGACAGGGTTGTTATTGGGGTTGAGCACGGGTTTTTTTTACAACAGCGCGATCAGGCAGGCGATGCAAAAGGACACAATCCGGGGCAGGCAAATGGATTATTTGTGGACAATTGGGGTGCGTTTTGGTTACCAAACTTACCGCCCCTCGCTCTTTGCTAAAACCATGCGCCCCAATTTCATCGGGCGCAGGGTGTATATCCAATACATCGGGGCGATTCCCAAACAATCTAATGTGGGACGCATTGGTTATCAAAGCGCAACCATCAACGCGGATTTGATGATCGATCCTACTCTACCTCTAGTGCAACGCTACTTGTCCATGGGTTTTTTGCTAGGCGTGGGGGTGGGTGTGGTAAGCCAAGGGACCAACACCAATTCTTTTTTTGGCATGATGGCTAATGCAGGGATCGCCTTTAGTATTTTTGGGCATAACCGCGTGGAGTTGGAATTTAAAATCCTTGCCAATAAAGATGTTTCATGGTGGGGGGGATTGATGCATGTAGGATACCAGTATGTTTTTTAAGCGGGTTTTGCAAGGGTGGTTATTAGGGGCGTTGGCTTGTTACCCGTGCTGGGGGGGGGTGTTTGTGCGCGAACAGCGCGGTGCGCTTGCAGAAAAAGAGTTCCAAATTTACATGCTAAAAGGGCAACTCTATGAAGCCCAGCAAGCCCAGTTGATCCAAGAAGTGGCTAAACACAAAAGTGGTCCCTTTATTGGTGTCCTGCTAGCCCAAACCATTTTTAGAGTGAATGGGATTAAAAGCATGGGTTTACCCTTGTTTTATGGAATCAAAGTGGGTTACCAACGCTACATTAGAAGCGATGTGGGAGGCTTGCGTGTTTATGGGGAGTATTTGGGAGGGGTTAATAAAAGTGTGTTGCAACCCGGACAATCTAGTTCTTACCAATTAGCAAGCCTCAATGTGGATTTGGTGATGGATAAATCCATTGATGCCCACAAGAAATACGCCATCGGGGTCTTTGGAGGGCTTGGTGTGGGCTGGAGTGGCTATAAAGATTACCCCCGTGCGCCCCATAATCCCAATGGCTTTGGTTTAGTGGTGAATTTGGGGATTGCGATGACTTTGAATACCCGACACCGCATCGAATTAGCCCTCAAAGTCCCCCCCCTCAAATCCACCCATGCCTTTTCTTATGCCTTTAGTAGTGGGAACATCTATTATATTAGCTATAATTTTTTGCTTTAGGGAGTGGCGATGAGAACTGTATTGGCAATGGGGTTACTTCTTACAGGCGCAACAGCGATGCCCCCCCCCATTTTAAAAGACACCAATTCTGATGTGATCTTTGAGGACGCTCCGCAAGACACCCAACCCTCCCAAACCCAAAAACTCCCCCAAGCCCTCCCAGAAATCCAAGTTCCCCAGCCCCAAATCCAAGCCCAGCAACCCCCACAGCCCCAACCCCTAAAGCCC
>NZ_QXQR01000024.1:0-15582 GCF_003660355.1 Helicobacter sp. L8 | reverse complement strand
ATTAGAACAAGGGTTAGATTTTAAAGATGGTAACTACATACGACTACCTCAAAGATAGCGCAGGTCCACCAGTGGTTAAACACGGGTCCTACTTAGACGTATCGTTGAAACCATCCAATCGAGCCTATAGAAAAAATACTTAATATTTGTTTTAAGAACCAGACCATCAGCATTAAGAAAAACGAATTGAAGCTAAAAACAATTTATAAGGAATTTGGGAAACTTGAAAATAATAAGCACTTTGGCGGGTAAGTATGCGGACTATCTAAAGATAGCTAAAACCTCCCTAAGCCCTAAGCCTAGTGTTTTACACGCACTGACCCATACCGCCATAAAGGCGTGGGTTTACAATCACCCAAAGGTGATGACCCAAACCTCCAAACAATATTACAAAACGGAGATTTAAAAATCAAGGAGAAACAAGAAGAAACATGCTAACACCCTACTTAAACCAAGTTTTTAACGCCGACGCTTTGGAGTTTATGGGCAAGTTGCCTGATGAATGTATCGATTGTGTGTTGATTGATCCGCCTTATTGTAGTGGGGGTGTGAAGTCTTTAAATGCGCGCAATGCGGGGACAAATAAGAAGTATTGCGGGGATAATGCGAAATACTATGAATTCTATGGCGATGGGAAAGACCAGCGCATATGGATTGCGTGGATCGGGTGGGTGTTTCATCAGATCGAGCGGGTGTTAAAACCTCAATCTTACTTTTTTAGTTTCATTGATTGGCGGATGCTCCCAGCCCTAAGCGATGCGGTGCAATTAGCCGATCTAGCGTGGAGAGGCATTATTGTGTGGGATAAGGGGCGGGGGGCTAGACCCTTTCCTAATGGCTTTAAGCAACAATGTGAATTTATACTTTGGGGGACTAAGGGCGAGCTCCCGACTATGAGAGACGCACAGAAGCTAGCTATCACTATGGCTATGTTCAAGCCTATCTGCATGCTAGTAAAAAGCAACATGCGACTCAAAAGCCTTTAGAGGTGTTGCGATACTGCCTTAAGATAGTGCCTAGCGGGGGAGTGGTGTTAGATTGTTTTGCCGGGAGTGGCTCAACAGGGGTAGCGTGTGTAGATTTAGGACTTCATTTTATTGGGGTAGAAAAGAGCGCTGAGTATGCGCGCATCGCTAGAGAGAATTTAAAAAAGGCACTAGCGCATCCACCCTTAAAGTTTGAGAGCGCGCAGGTAAAAGTTCTTTACACCCATAGTGCGGGGGGTTATCTAGGATCTAAAACATTATAGAGACTTTTAAAGGGGTTAGATGATTAGACTTGTGATCTTAGGGGCTTGCTCGGATCAGTAATGGTCGGCTGGCTGTAACTATATCCACCGGTCATGTTAGAATACTGGAAACCCCCCTCAATAAATGCGCCATTTCTCTCCGCACTCAAGGGGGCAAAAGAACAAAGGGCTAAAGAACCAAAAAGGGCTAAAAATTTACTCTTGCTAGCTAAGCGTGCTGTGCTGTGCTGTGCTGTGCTGTGCTGTGCTGTGCTGTGCTGTGCTGTGCTGTGCTGTGCTGTGCCATTTTACCAAAAACTCCTTAAAAATAAGAATAAAAAACAAGTCTTATGGTAGTTATTTTTGGCTTATTTGTCAAGCCTCTTTAATACTTTTGGAATACTTTTAGCTTTCTTGCAATACCCTAATGGATAACAAGGAGTCTTATGGTTTTTAAAATCAAAGCAAAGAGTTTGCTGCTCTCAGCTTTAATGGTGGTGGGTGCTACTCAAATTGCCCAAGCAGGTGAGAAAAACGGCTTTTTTCTAGGGCTTGGATACCAACAAGGTAATGTCAGAGAAGGGGTAACCATCAAGCAGATCTCATCACATGCATTTCCTATCTATGGTCTAGGCGCGCAGGTGGGGGGTGTGGGCTTTGCTAATAAGTGGTTTGGCGGGCAGGTTTATGCTTTCTTTGATTGGGATAATAGTGCTCTCTTTGATGATTGGCGCATTTGGGAAAAGTTTGGGAAGAGACCCACTGGGGGCAAATGGGATGTTTATGCCTATGGTGGGGCTGCAGATATGATTGTCAATATCATCCCCGCAGATTCCTTTTCTCTTGGTCTAGTGGGGGGTATCCAACTAGCAGGCAACACCTGGAGCTACAATAACTTTTCGCATAGCGGTTTTCAGTTCCTCTTTAATGTAGGTGGGCGAATCCGTCTTGGAAAACATCTAGCCCTCCAAGCTGGAAACAAATTCCCCATGATCCCCCAAAAACTCACACCAGAACTCAAAAGTATCAGACGCTATGTGTGGTATGTCAATCTTAACTATATTTTCTAGGACAGATTGATCGCGTCCACATACTAGGCTTGATTTTCAGGCTCTAAATGGATGGACACAATTTCGCTCTTGGTGAAGAGGCGCACAGGGGGTCCCCAAAAGCCACAACCGCTACTCACAATCATTTGGCAATCTTTTAAATGATAATGCCCATAGAGGTATTTTTGATCCAACCACACCAAGAGGCTAAAGGGGAATATCTGTCCGGCATGGGTGTGTCCGCACAGAAGTAAATCAGGTTTTTGTTCTAAATGCGCGAAGGATTTGGGTTGGTGGGAGAGTAAAACACTGGGCAGATTGGGGTTGGCTTGTGTAAATGGAGCTTTGAAATCGGGTTCAAAACGCTTAAAGCGATACCCTATAAGGTCATTTACCCCCATTAGATTAAGCCCTGCCACTTGGACACTCTCATTTTGCAATACACGCACATGATTCTTTTGAAACACTTTAATCAGTGCATCCACCCCGTGGTAATATTCATGGTTGCCCAGCACACAATACACGCCATATTTAGAGTGGATACTTTGAAGCGGGGTTAAATCCTTTTGCACCAACTGAGCCTTTAAATCCGCCAAGTCCCCCGCGATCACGACTATATCCGGGTGGAGCGCATTGATACGATCGACAATCTTTTGCAAGTAATCTTTTTTAAGATACGCGCCTATGTGCGCATCGCTGATCATGACTAGATGGAGGGCTTTTTTTAAATTCTTGAGTTTGACATGGCGTTTTGTGATCACAAGATTCGTTGCATTGTAAAAGCCCTTTGCCATAGAGGTAAAGAAAATCCCTAGCAGACCTATATCCAAGAGTTTTTTAAGGCTTTGGCGTCTGTGCGCATCTGTGCTTTGATGCAGTGTTGTGAGCGCGATGGAGTGCAATAATAGCAGGCAGAAGAGAATAAAACTTGCAGCCATACTCATCCCACCTAGGGCATACAAGAGGGTATGTAACGCCTCCAAATGGGCAAAAACTTTCATTTGCACGACCCGGTAAAGAATGTTTAGAGCATACAGACAAATAGGCAGAAAGCGCAAGAAAGGATAGGCAGACTTCCTTAGCCTCAGGTAGCTAAAGAGATTCATGCAAAAGAAGACAAAAAGAAAAACCAGGGTAAAAGTTTTTATGCTCATTAGGGATGGGTTTTACCATGTTTATTGACAAAGATCAAGGATGTAATGTTAACTAATAACTACCAGTTGTCAAGCAGTCTTACTCGCCAAATACTCCTCATAACTGCCTTTAAAATCTACTACTTTCGCGCCTTTGTTCGTGGGTACAAGCTCAATAATGCGATTAGCGTATGCGCTAATGAGCTCGCGATCGTGGCTCACACAAATCACCGCCCCCTCAAATTTATACAACGCTTCGCCCAGCGCAATGATTGCCTCTAAATCTAAATGGTTGGTGGGCTCGTCTAGCACCAAAAAATTGCCCTTTTCTAGCATCAGCTTAGATAAAACCATGCGGTGCTTCTCCCCCCCACTTAGAGCGTTTATGCTTTTTTCTTGCTCCGCCCCACTAAAGAGCATACGCCCTAGGGCGTTGCGCACTTCGCTACTCTCGATCTTCTTATTAAAATTAAAGAGCCACTGATACAAACTCTCCTTCCCTTGGATGCTCTCACTCACATCTTGAGGGAAATAGCCCCTTTGCACAGTCGCGCCCCATTTGACACTCCCACTATCTGGAGTTAGCTCCTCTACCAAAATTTTACACAGCGTGCTTTTGCCCACGCCATTAGGACCAATGAGGGCGATCTTATCCTTAGGCGCGATTTTAAGGCTCACTTTGTTTAACACCACCAAATCCCCATAAGATTTAGAAATTTGGCTACACTCTAGGGCTTCGTTACCAATGGTGCGCTGGGGCTTAAAGACAATGCTGGGATCGCGCCGACTTGAAACCTCAATGCTTTGAATGTCCAGCTTGTCTAATTGCTTTTGGCGGCTGGTGGCTTGGCGTGCTTTGCTCGCGTTGGCTGAAAAGCGCGCGATGAATCGCTCTAATTCCTCTTTTTCTTTGAGTTTTTTATTGCGCTCGGCTTCTTTTTGTTTGGCGATCAAAGTGGAAGCGATGTACCAATCATCGTAATTGCCGCTAAACTCCCTAAGCGTATTGAAATCTAAATCCAAAATATGCGTGCAGACGGCGTTTAAAAAGTGGCGATCGTGGCTGATGATCACCATCGTGCCCTCGTGGCGTTTGAGATTTTCTTCTAGCCACGCAATGGCGTTTAAATCTAGGTTATTGGTAGGCTCATCTAAGAGCAAAATATCGGGCTTGGGGAAAAGCACTTGGGCGAGCAGAATTTTAAATTTATCGCTACTAGGCAGGCTTTTCATCAAGTCATTGTGGCGGTTTGCAGGAATGCCCAAATCTTCTAAAATCTTTTCTACCACCACTTCGCATTCATAAAGCGGGTCTTCTTGCACGCAAATCATCTCTAGTTCAGCTAAACGCGCATTGACCTTATCATCGCTCAAATCCGCTTGGCTGTAGAGCCTTTCTTTTTCTTTGAGCGCGTCATAGAGGATCTTATTGCCCATTAAAACCGCGTCTTTGAGGCTAAATTCTTCAAAGGCGTATTGATCTTGCCCTAAAACCCCTAGCTTTAACCCCGCATTGACGCTCACCTCCCCACTGCTAGGCTCAATGTCCCCGGCTAAAATCTTTAAAAAGGTGCTTTTGCCCGCGCCATTAGCTCCAATCAGTCCATAGCGTTTGTGCGCGTCTAGTTTGAGATTGACATTTTCAAAGAGCTTTTTAGTGGCATAGCGCATGCTAACTTGGGTGGCTTGTAACATTTGTATCCTAAGATTTTTATTGCGAGTATAACTATTTTACTTGAAAACTTGCCTTTTTAATGCCAAAACTTAAGATTATTAAAGCACTCAGGGCAAAAAGAGCCGCGCACAACCCGTTAAAACTGGCATTTAAATGCGCCACTAGCCCACCCACTAAAGAAGCAAAGGTGATCCCCACATTAAAAGAAGCTTCATTGAGCGCGATGGTGTCATTTTGGGTATTAGGGGTGAAAACGCGGGCTAAATGGTTGCACAACATTTTAAGCGGGGCGATGCAAGCAAAGCCAAAAAAGCCAAAGCCCATCACATTGGCGATCAAAACCCACTTGGGCAGGTAATAGCTAAAACTCATCGCGCTTAGGGCAAAAATTTGCATGGTGAGCAAAAAGCCCAAAGAGCCAAAAGAGCCCCTTAAATCCGCTAGCTTGCCCCCAAAGAGATTGCCTACAATGGCAGCAATGCCAAAGCATAAATACACATTGGCAATACTCACCGGGCTAAAACCATGCCGCTCTAAGAGCACACGCAAATAAATATAGAGCACAAACATAGACCCACATGAAAAGGCAGTAACTAAAAAGCCCTGCCACACGGGCACAAAGCCAAAAGCCACCCCTAGATTTTTAAAGTTGGCTTGCTTGCTGGTGAGCTTGGGCATGACAAATAGAGCGCAGAGCGCGACTGTAAAGCTCACACAAGCAATTAACAAAAAGGGGGATAAAAGCCCATAATGCTTAGACACGAGAATACCAATGGGCACACCGGTTACTAGGGCGATGGTTAGACCGCTGACCATCAAACTTAAAGCCATCGTGGTTTTAGACTTGGGCGCGACCTTGATACAAATAATGGTGGCGATCACAAAGAAGAGCCCATGCATTAGCCCCCCAATAAAGCGCGCTATCAGCGCGACCCACAGGCTAGAGCTTACAAACATGATCGCATTAGACAGACAAAAGAGCCCAAGGGTGAAGATGAGCTGGTTTCTATAATTAAAAGCAGAAATGAGCACGCTCACAATGGGCGCGCCCACCACCACCCCTAGAGCGTAAAGCGTGGCTAAATTGCCCACCTGACTATCAGAAACCCCATAATACGCGCTCAAGGGCGTTAAAATCCCAGAGACAATAAACTCCGCCACGCCCAAGCAAAAACTAGAAAAGGCTAATAAGATAATGATCTGCAGATAATGGCGCATGTTTTGCTCACAAATATAAATGGCGCATGTTAACATGTTGTTAGATCGATTGGTGTATAATGCGGGCTTTTATAAGGAGTGTTTTTGTCTCTCAAACAACAATGCAAGAGTTTCTTAAAGCGCGTAGTTCCAGTGTCTTGGCGACAACCTTTAAGGCGTGTCTATGGTTTTGCGTGCTCTCTGCCCTCTTTTTCTTTCTACTTCCACCCCCAAAAGCAAGCAGTTTTTGCCAAGATCGCCCCTTTGAGCAATGAGAATTACATAAAAGCCAACCGCTTGTGCGGGGGGGGGGGGGGAACTATATCCCTCCTTCTAACAAGCATCTTTTAATCCCGGATACCCCTGTTCATCAAGGCTATTTTCAAGAAGACCCTAAAGCCAGCGACCCCAAAAGCCCCCTTAACCCTTGGGCATTTGTCCGTGTGAGAAATGAGATCGCTACTTTAGAAGCATGTTTGTATTCCATTTTGCCCGCTATTCAGCGGGGCGTGATCGGTTATAATGATTGCGATGATGGGAGCGCAGAAGTGATTTTAGAGTTTTGTCAAAAATTCCCCACTTTTATTCCGATTGCCTACCCCTATGAGATCATCACCAAAGACCCTCAAGATTTCCACCACCAATTTTACCATTACTGTAACTATGTGTTTTCTTTCATTCCTAAAAATGAATGGGTGGTGAAAATCGATGTAGATCACATCTATGATGCCAAAAAGCTCTATAAGAGTTTTTATAGCATAGAGCATGCTAGGCAAGTGGTCGTCTATTCTAGGATCAACCTCAATATTAAAGATAAGGTGGGGATACAAAAATGCCACAACTACGGCTTAGTAGACGATTTGGGCGATCACTGGCTATTTTACAACCACAGGACTAGGTTTTTAGAGTGGTGCGCCCAAAATCGATCCTTAGAAATCTTAAAGCCCAAAACTTTAGCCCATTATACAAACGAACCTGAGCTTGTTTCATGGCACTTCCCCTTTGTCAAAAAGGAGCGCGCCCACATCGCTGATAGTTTAGAATGGATCAGTTTAGAGGATTTTAAAACCCACCACGCCAAGTTATTAGGCAATAAAATCGATCCAAACATGCTCGATGAAAAGCGCATTTTAGAGATTTGCGCGCAGTTTAAACAGGTTTAAGTGCGGGGATTTTGTCTACTCAGCGCATCTAGAATCGCATTGATGAGTTTGGGGGCGTGATCTTCGCCATAAGTCTTAGAGAGCTCGACCGCCTCATTGATCACCACTATAGGGTTGGTTTGGGTGTGTAAAATCTCATAAGCCCCCAAGCGCAAGATCGCACGCTCCATGCACCCCATGCGCGCCAAATCCCAGTCTTTAAGTAGGGGCTTTAGGGCACCATCTAGGGCGTTTAAGTGCTTGAGTGTGCCCTCTAAGAGTTCTAGGGCAAAGTGTTGTTGGGCGTTTTTGATTTTCTTTTGGGTGAGAAAATCGGAGGCTTTATGTAAAGCTGCCTCGTTCCCGCTTTCATAGGCATAGAGCAAGCCCACCACTGCCTCTCTGACCTGACTGCGCGTTGCCATTAAAGTTGGGGGTAGAGATTGAGCAATTCGATCAAGGTTTGCATGGCTTCAAAGCCCTTATTGCCCGCCTTAGTGCCCGCGCGCTCTAGGGCTTGCTCGATGTTTTCTGTGGTGAGTAACCCAAAGCTCACGGGCAAGCCGTATTTTAGCGTGGTGTTGGCAATGCCCTTAGTGGCTTCTGCGCTCACATAGTCAAAATGTGGGGTCGCGCCTCGAATCACTGCCCCTAATACACACACTCCGTCATAATTTTTAGAGGCTAAGAGTCTGTCCAACACAAAGGGCAATTCATAAGCCCCGGGGACTCTCACTACACTCAAATGTGCTAAATTGCCCCCATGTCTTTTAAAATTATCCAGCGCGCCCTCTACCAAGCGATCGCTCACCAAGTGGTTAAAACGAGAGGCTAAAATGGCTACTCTCTCCTCTCCTTTGAGGCATAACCTACCCTCAAGACTCCTAAACTCTGCCATGATCATCCTTTTGTGTTTTTAAGCAAGTTTGCAAGGTTAGCAAATCCTCTATAAGGGGGGCTAATTGCGCCGTGGGGATCATATTAGGTCCATCGCTCAAAGCCTTAGAGGGGTCTAAATGCGTCTCCATAAAAAACCCATCTACCCCCACCGCCGCGCTTGCGCGCGCCAAATAAGGCACAAAAGAGCTATCCCCCCCGCTTTTGCCCTGCGCCCCCCCGGGCATTTGCACGCTATGGGTGGCATCAAAGATCACCGGGGCAAAGGCGCGCATAATCACCAAAGAGCGCATATCCACGACCAAATTGCCATAGCCAAAACTCGCCCCCCTTTCGCATAGATAAATCCCATGTTCTAAACAAACTTCATAAGTAGCCTTGTCGTATGGATTCTTAGCGCGGGTATTCAAGGCTTTAAGCGCGCTGTATTGCATATCTTTGGGGTGCATAAACTGCCCCTTTTTGATATTGAGCGTGCGCTTAGTTTGGGCGGCTGCCACAATCAAATCGGTTTGGCGGCATAAAAACGCTGGGATTTGCAAGACATCCACCACCTCAGCCACCACGCTAGCTTGCGCGCTTTCATGGATGTCTGTTAAGAGTTTGTAGCCAAACTTAGATTTAATACGATCGAGCATTTCTAAGCCCTTGGTGAGCCCGGGACCGCGATAACTCTCTAAACTGGTGCGGTTGGCTTTATCAAAGCTAGCTTTGAAGTAAAAATCAATACGCGGGTCATTGGCTAAGGGTTGGAGGGCTTGTGCGATGGACTCTAATATCTCCATGTCTTCAATCACACAAGGTCCTGCGATCAGCACGCTTTTAAGGCTTGACAAACTCTTATCCTTAAGTTGTATAATGGCGCATTGTAATGACTTTTTGCTGAAAATATCACAAGAGATAAGGGATATGTATGCAACTCTGTTTAGCACTGGATTTAGCGGACAAACAAGCCTGTTTAAACTTGCTAGCACCCCTTCAGGGGTTAAACTTATGGGTGAAGTTAGGCTTAAGGGGCTTTGTGCGCGAAGGTCCTGTCTTTGTAGAGCAGATTCAAAAAATGGGCTTTAAGATTTTCTTGGATTTAAAACTTCATGACATCGCTTACACCATGCAACAAGCCGCGCTTGAGTGCGCTAAATTGGGCGTGGAGATGATCACCTTGCATGCGAGTGCGGGGGTTAGCGCACTTAAAAGCGTGGTAGAGCCCATGCGTGTTCTAAAAGGCGCACCTCTTTTAATGGGGGTTACTATTCTAACTAGCCTTGACTCTTTGGAAGTAGAGCAAGTCTACCATGCCTCTTTGCAGACCCAAGCCCTACACCTAGCTAAACTTTGTTTTGAGAGTGGGTTAGATGGAGTGGTCTGCTCGGTGCATGAGAGTTTGGCTATTAAAGAGGCTACAAAAATGGATTTTTTAACCTTGACTCCGGGTATCCGTCCTAACTACCAAGACACCCAAGATCAAAAACGCGTGGGCACAATCCAAGACGCTTTGAGCGCGAAGGCAGATTTTATTGTGATGGGTCGCCCCATTTACAACCACCCCAAGCCTTTAGAGTTTGTCAGCCAGATTTTAGAGCAAATAGGAGGCTTGCATGCAAGTATGCACCAAGGCTAGCCAACTTGCCTCTTTTTGGGGGCAAAAAATCGGCTTTGTGCCCACAATGGGTGCGCTACACGCTGGACATGCTAGCTTAATTGAGCAAGCTAGAGCGCAAAATGATTTTGTCGTGGTCTCTATCTTTGTCAATCCTACCCAATTTGCCCCTAACGAGGATTACCAAGCCTACCCTAGAACTCTGCAGACAGATAGCGCGCTGTGTGAGCGTCTAGGCGTGGATGTGCTCTTTGCCCCAGACCCCACACAAATTTACCCCCTAGCTGAGAAGATTACCCTCCAACCCCCCGCCTCTCTGCTGGGCTTTGAGGCAGATGCGCGCCCTAAGCATTTTGAGGGGGTGTTGCAGGTGGTGCTCAAGCTTTTTAATTTGGTGCGCCCTAAACGGGCTTACTTTGGGCAAAAAGATGCCCAACAACTCTTAATTATCCAGCACATGGTCGCCGATCTCTTTTTAGATATAGAGATCGTGCCCTGTGTTATTGTGCGCGATGGCGATGGTTTGGCTCTAAGCTCGCGCAATGTGTATTTAAGCCCTGAGGAGCGAGTAAGCGCGCTCAAACTCCCCCAAGCCTTGCGAGCTATAGAGAGGGCGATCCAAGAGGGCGAGCGCGATAGCCAAAAACTCATCAGCTTAGGCTTAGAAATGCTACAAGGGCTCAAAGTGCATTATTTGAGTGTGTGTGATCGCCAGCTAACCCCCCTAGAACACATCACACTCGACCAAACCTTGATTTTGGCAGCTGTGCAAGTGGGGCGGGTGCGCTTATTAGATAATTTATGGGTGTGAAATGAAACAGACAGATATAGACATTGTGCTAGAAGTGCTTAAGGCGATCCAAGAGCCCATTAGCCCTAATCACATTTATGCTAGAGCACAAGAGTTGCACCAAGAGGGTAAGATTACACGCATGTTTGTCTATACAAGCAAAACCCCCGAGCAAAGCTGTAGTGCGGGGATTTATCAAGCCCTCATAAAAACCCCCGATAAACTCCCCTTTGTCAAGGTACAAGATAAACCAAAGATCTTAATCGCCCTCAAAGATCAACCCACCCCTAAAAAGCAACCCCCCAAAGAGCCCTCCCTTAAAGAGCGCGCCTTGCACCCGCGTTTAGCCTGTATTGCCTACCACCAATGGGGGTTTTATACCAAGACCATTTACCATGAGGAGAGCAAAAAAAGCAAAAAGGGCGTGGATAAATGGGTTTATCCGGATATGGTGGGGGTATCTTTTGCCTATCAAGATTTTGAATCCAAAGCGGCGCGCGATTTTATTAAAAAGTTTGACACCCACCCTATTAAGCTAGTGAGTTTTGAGCTCAAAGAGAGCTGGATTTAGCCAGTTGCAGGAAGGCGTATTTTCAGGCGATCAGCAATAGCTCATGGGCGCATGCGGGTTATTTAGTGGCGGGCAAACTTAAGAGGAAAGACTATAAGGATTTAATGGACTTGCTCAAACAGCTCAACCAGAGTTTTGGGATCGAGGTGATCACGCTAGATATAGAATCTATAGAACAAAGCGCGGTTTTATTCAGTGCCAAAGAAAAAGAGAGTTTAGACTACCAAACGCTGGCTAAACTCGCCCAGCGCAACGAAAAATTTGAGAAGTTTCTCAAAAGTGTGGCCGATTTTGAGATTGAAAACCCGGAGCGTTACAAACACGAGTTTGATAGCATTATCCCCTTTGATAAACTCTAAAAACCCCCCCTAAGAGTCCCAAGAGCGCGCCTAGCCATAGGTAAATGTCCATGAAGAGCGTGTAGGGTGTGGGGGGAGCAAAATACACTCCTCCCCCAAGCAACAAGGCAAAACACCCCCCAAGCCCCTTATGCACGCAAAAAGCCACCCCCCCCCAAAGGCACAAACTCCCCCACACCACAGCAAAAGGTGCATAAAGCAAACTAAAGGGCAATAGCCCCAAAGCGTCTAAAAAGATCACCCCCCCAAAGATGCTTAAAAACAGCAAGCATGGCATGCTAAACATGCTAAAACCTAAGTATCTCCCTCCCCATGCCCCCCCCACTAATAGTAAACTTAGCGCGCTTACTTCCCCAAACAAGCCCACAATGAGCGCGCCCAAACTTAGATGACTCCCAAAGGGCAGGGGACAAACTAGTCCCATGGCGACCAACCCAGCCTTTAGCCAAGCAAAATGGTGTGTGTGCGCGCCCACCAAACCCCCCGCCCCCAAAGCCAGCCACACGCTAGGGCTTATCTCCATCACAACCCCTTGAGATAGGTGCTGTTAAAACTCACATGCACAATCGCGTGGCGATCTTTGGTGTAAAGAACATGCACCCTATCGCCCAGCACCAACACGCAGGGATAACTCACCTCCCCTTGTAGACTTTGATCTAAGATCGCCACGGGGGTGAAGTGGTTGGGCGCGCTGAATCGAGCTAGGCGCAATGCGCTACGGCTGTGCAAAGAAGAGAGTAGGGGAGCATTGTAGATCAAATAGAGGTGGTGCTTGGTGCTAAAGAGAGCCAGCGCGTCATCGTAATTAGCCAAATTGCTAGCTTGGGGGGGATTCCAGAGCGTGGGAGTTTGGCAAGTTTGGGTGTAGAGTTTATGGTCTTTATGGCTTCTAAAAGCCATAAACGCGCAGGATTCATAGGGGATCAAGGCAGGTTGGAACTGGGCTGTGAGGGTATTGGGTTTGATGATGGCTTGCAGGCGCGCGCGCGCGTCAAATTTTAAGAGCAGGGCAAACTTAGCGGCTAATTCGTGATAAATGGGCAAAATAAAGCCCCCGTCCGTGGTCAACACCGCGCTATGGCGCACCAAGTGTGAGATATTCAAAAAGGGGCTAAGAGGCAAAACGCGCTCAAAACGCCAGATTGGGCTCTGTGGGGTGGCAATTAGGGGCGCGCTGAGTTGGTAAATCCTAGAGGTTGCCCATCCCCCCAAACTCACCCCTACCACAAAGAGATAAAGGCGTCCATGGTGCACAAGTAGCACCGGATTGCCCAAGGCTTTGATATAGATGCCAGCTAGTTGGCTCAAGGTAGGCGCGTCCAACAAACTAAAGGGTTTGCTCCAGCGTTGGGTTTTGAGGGTGTAGAGGTGGGCGTAAAGACGCACATCGCTTTGGGCTTCTGCGCTCCCCCCAAAGTAAGCCGCTAGTAAGAAATGAGAAGATAGGGCAACCAAGCTAGAGGCATGCACGCTTTTAACAGGGGGGGGGTCTAGGGTGTGCCGTTCTAATAAGGCGTGCGGGCTATCTTGCAGGGGGGTGGGGGAGACAAATTGGTAATGGGTGGGGGGGCTTTTGGCTAAAAACACCAAAATCAAGACCGCTAGCACCCCCCAAATTTTAAGCATCGATGCGCCACCTTAGGGGCAAGCTAAGGGGCATGGGATCAAAAATAGGGGGAGGTGTGGGAGGGTGTTTTGTGAGGGTGATGGTTTTTAAGGGGAGTTGCACGCGCTGATCTAAATTGTAAATGCGTCTGGCGTTATCGCTCACAAAGGCTTGGAGGCGATCTAGGGCGTGGTGGGATTCAAAGAGGGTCGCTAGGGCTTCTAGGAGAATGGGCGCGCTAAACACCCCGGCCGCACAGGCGCAAGCGTGTTTGTGCGCCAAAGAGTGGGGCGCGCTATCTGAACCAAAGCACACTTTAGCATCAGCGCGCAAGGCTAATTGCAAGAGGGCTTCTTGATCCCTAGGGGTTTTTAGCACGGGTTTGCAAAAGAGATGGGGGTTGAGGTGCGCGCCTAACAACGCGTCTAAATGCAGGGCGATGTGGTGTAGGGTGAGGGTAGCATAGAGATTGGGGTAGGCGCGCAAGAGCGCGATACTGCGCGCATCGCTTAGGTGTTCTAAGATGATGGTAAGTTGGGGAAAGCGCGCACAAAGGCGTTCTAAAATGGGGTGAAATTCCACCTCGCGATCCAGCACAAAACCCTGTGTTTCTGCATGCACACACAAGATAAAACCCAAGTCTTGAGCCACACTTAAGATGTCTAGGATTTTGGGGCTTAAGATATTGGCGACTCCTTGTGTGGAGTTGGTGGTGGCGTTTTGGGGGTAGAGCTTGAGTAAGAATAAGCCATGCCCGTGTGCCTGTTCTAATTCTTGGGGCGATAAGTTTTCTTGCAAGTAAAGCGCGACTAGGGGGAGAAAATCTGGGCGCAAGGCTTGGATTTGGCGGGCGTAATCTAGGGCGCGCGCGGTGGTGTTGATGGGCTCTTGGAGATTGGGCATGACTACCGCTGCGCTAAAAGCGCGTGCGCTAAAGGGGAGGACTGTAGCTAGCATATCCCCCTCGCGCAGGTGCAAATGCATGTCTAGAGGGTTGTGTAGGCTTAACATTAGCGGTAAATGAAATAGCGCACGCGGATACGAATAAGCGTGGTGGTGGTAGGGCGCGGGTAGTCTTTATAGGCGATGGTGATGGTCTTTAGGGTGTTGTCATCTAGGAGTTTGTAACCAGAAGGCAAGATGATCTTTAGCCCCGTGATGTCCCCATTGGGGTGGAGGTAAAATTCCACCGCGTCCACACCATCTTGCCCTAAATACCCGGCCGCGCTGGGGTATTCCAAATACTTTTGGGTGATGCGCCCGATCTCGCTCAAATTGCTTCTAATGAAGTCTTTTTCTGCCGTGCCTAAATCGCCAAATTCTTCGCCATAAAGATCGTCAATGTCCTTACGGGTTTGGCTATCTAGCCCCTTGTCTGCTTCATAGCTTTTATCCCTAGTGGGTTCTTGGGAGGCTTGCTCAGAGGGGAGAAAAGAGAGATTATTGGGGTTAAAATCCTGCTGGGGCTTGCTTTGTTCTTGTTTTTTAACGGGTTCTTCTTGGGCTTGGTGCAAGGCTTTATGGTGGCTTTGCATGGTGGTGCGTTCGCTGTGGCGCTTGGCACTGTGGTGTTCACGCCTAGCATGGTGTTCTATCTTAGGCTTAGGCTTGGGCTTTTCTATGGGCTTTTGGGCTGTGTATTCGGGCTTGCTTGGGGGTGTTGGGGGGGCGGGGGGTAAAGGGGTGCTTTTAGGGGCGGCTCTGGAGGGTTTTTGTGCCCCTTGGGTGTGCTTGGTGGGGTCTAGGGAACGCCCGCGTTTTAGCACCAAGAGATTACTAGGGTTGATCTTAACTAGCTTAGGGTTGGACACCTTGTAATGGTGCACTAGCCACCATGCCAGCCAGTAAAGTAGCAAGTGCAATAGACAGGAGAGCGCTAAGGACATGTAAAAATTGCGCGTGGAGGCGGGGTTATATAACTCCTGATCTAGGGCTAGAGGTCTGCGTTTAGACATACGAGCCTTTTAATTTGGAGTGGCGCAAGCGTTCTTTAGTCTCTTCCATGAGGTCTTCTTTAAGCCGTCCTGAATCTTTGTTTTTCAGTGAGAAATCTAGGGTGATTTTGTCTAGCACCACGCTTTGGTTGGCGTTGAGCAGAATCAAGTAGAGTTGGTTGCGCACCTCAACGGTTACGAGCTTGTGCGTGGCGTCCAAGGGTTTGATGAAGGTAACGCTAGGTTCTAAGCCCACCTTGGGGAAGAGGAATTGCTGGGAATTCTTGCGCTTGAGCCACCACAACACCAAGAGTAAAAAGCCCAGCACCAAACAGACTTTCCAAGCGTAATCCCATAGCAAGGCATCTTCTTTGGGCAGGGGGGCGGGCTTGGGGGGGGTA
>NZ_QXQR01000023.1:0-17509 GCF_003660355.1 Helicobacter sp. L8 | reverse complement strand
TAAAGACCCCCCAAAACCCCCACCCCCCCCGCCTAAAAAACCCCAAGAGGAGGAATAGTTATTCTAGCCCTAACTCTTTGGCTAGGAATTTTCCGGTGTAGCTGCCACTTTGGGCATGTTGCTGGGCTACTTCTAGGGGGGTGCCCTGCGCGATGATCTTGCCTCCCCCACTCCCCCCCTCAGGTCCCATGTCAATCAAAAAATCCGCGTTTTTAATCACATCTAAATTGTGCTCTATCACGATCATGGAATTGCCCAATTCCACCAGAGAGTGCAAGACATTGATGAGTAACTGGATGTCCTCAAAGTGGAGTCCCGTGGTGGGTTCGTCTAAAATATAAAGCGTCTTACCCGTGTCTTTACGGCTCAATTCTTTAGCCAGCTTGATACGCTGGGCTTCCCCTCCGCTCAAAGTGGTGGCGTTCTGCCCCAAAGTGATATAGCCCAAACCCACCGCGATCAAGGTTTGCAATTTAGTAGCGATTTTGGGGATTTTGGCAAAAAACTCTAGGGCTTCTTGCACACTCATAGCCAGCACATCGGCAATGGATTTATCCTTGATCTTAATGGCTAGAGTTTCAGGGTTGTATTTGCTCCCCTTGCACGCATCACAACGCACCAAAATATCGGGTAAAAAGTGCATTTCAATTTTAATATCCCCCTCCCCATGGCATTTTTCACAACGCCCCCCTTTCACATTGAAACTAAAGCGACTCGCGCTATATCCCAAAACCTGCGCCTCTTTACTTTGGGCAAAAAAGGCGCGAATCTCATCCATCACCCCCGTATAAGTGGCCGGGTTGGATCGCGGAGTCTTGCCAATGGGGGCTTGATCCAAGTAGATCACCTTGTCTAAATGCTCTAAGCCGCCAATTTGGACACCTAGGCTTAAAGGCGATCTAGCGTGGTTAAGGGCGTTTTGGGCGATGGGAAGCAGAGTTTGCAAAACCAGCGAGCTTTTCCCACTCCCGCTCACCCCAGTTACACACACAAAGCGTCCCAAGGGGATTTTCACGCCCAAGTTGTGGATATTGTGGATACTCACCTGCTGGAGTTCTAAATAGTGCGCGGGGGGCGTGCGCGCATAATGGGGGCGTGCGATCACTTTGCGCCCGCTTAGATACAACGCGGTGGAGTGCGCGCTTTGTAAAAGTTCTGGCACACTCCCACTAAAGATCACCTCCCCCCCCTGTTTGCCCGCCCTAGGTCCAATATCCACGATGAAATCGGCTTGTTTGATGGTTTCTCTGTCATGTTCAACCACGATGAGGGTATTGCCCTTTTGTTGCAGGTGTTGCAAAGTTTCTATTAATCTGAGCGTGTCGCGCTCATGCAAGCCGATACTAGGCTCATCTAACACATACAAGACCCCGGTTAACCCGCTCCCTATCTGGCTAGCAATACGGATACGCTGACTCTCCCCCCCGCTAATGCTCCTAGCATCACGCCCCAAAGTCAAATACCCCAGCCCCACAGACACCAAAAAGCAAAGGCGTTCTGCGATCTCTTTTAAAATGGGGCTGGCAATGCGGGCGTGCTGGGGGTTTAGGTAGGCAAAGTGGTCCGCATCGCTAAAAAAGGCATACGCGCGCTCAATGGGCATGTCTAAAATCTGGGCGATCCCCAAATTAGCGACTTTTACCCCCAAAGACGCGCCTTTGAGGCGATGCCCTTGGCATTGCGCGCAGGGGGTTTCGTGCATGTAATGCTGTAAATCGCGCGAATCCTTGATGATTTCATAAACCATTTGCACAATCCCTTTCCATGGGCGTTGCAAGGATTCTTCTCTCCACACAAAGCGCACTTCTTGCGCGCTCCCATACAATAGGGCTTTTTGTTGCTGGGAATCTAGATCGTTGAAACCCACATGCATGCCAATCCCATAACTCTGGCAGAAAGCCTCTAAAAACGCGCGGTAATAGCTATTGGGGTAGATCACTTTGATATGACTCAAAGGGGCGTGGGGCTCTAGGATTTTAGCCATGTCTAAGCTTAACTTGCTCCCTAATCCCGTGCATGCCTCACACGCTCCCTTAGGAGAGTTGAAAGAGAAACTCAAGGGTTCTAAGGGTTCAAAACTCACTTTGCAGGCAAAGCACGCTAAATGTTCGCTGTAATGCGCCCCCTTTTGACTCTGCACATCTACAATTTCTACTTCGCCATAACTCTCTGCTAAGGCGCGCTCAATCGCGTTAGCCATGCGCGCTTGGTTGTCTAGTTGCACCACCACACGATCTAACACTAATTTTAAGGTGTGTTTTTTAGTTTTGGAGAGTTCAATTTGTTCATCTAAGCGCACCAACACCCCATCGATGAGGGCGCGCACAAAGCCCTTTAAGCGCAGAGCTTGCAACTTTTCTTTAAAACTCCCCTTTTTGTCGCGCACAAGGGGGGCTAAAATTAAGATCGTGCGCCCCTGAAACGCGCGCATCACTTGTTCGATGATGTCGCTTGCGCTCATAGAAGCGATGGGCGCGCCACACAAATGGCAGTGTTGTGTGCCTACACGCGCATACAGAAGGCGTAAATAGTCATAAATTTCGGTGATCGTGCCCACGGTGGAGCGTGGGTTTTTGCTAGTGCTTTTTTGATCAATGGCAATGGCCGGAGTCAAGCCCTCGATCTTGTCTACCGCGGGCTTGCCCACGCGCTCTAAAAACTGGCGCGCGTAACTGGAGAGGGATTCTAAATAACGCCGTTGCCCTTCAGCATAGAGGGTGTCAAAGGCTAAAGAGGACTTCCCCGAACCACTCAAACCGGTGAACACGATAAAGCGGTTTTTAGGCAGAGTCAAAGTAATATTTTTGAGATTGTGTTCTCTAGCCCCATAGATCGTAATATTATCTGGCAAGGTGCGCTCTTATGGTGAAATTTAGCGGGAGTATTATACTAGATTTGCACAGGCAAGAGGTTAAGCATAAAAAAAAAAGATGAAAATCTTGTTTTCTGAGTTTAAACATGCTATTATTGCCTCCACATTGAATTTTTTTTATGGTTAAAGGATGGTAATGAAGCGGCTTTGCTTGGGTATATCTCTAGTTTTAGGATCGGTGAGTGGGCTTTTAGCCGAAGAAAATGGCGTTTACCTGGGGGCAAATTATCAAATCGGGCAGGCAAGGTTGTATAGCAATGTCAATAGCCAGTGGATTGGGGGGAGTCTCTACCCGCCTGGCACAGGACCTAATTACAATAACTGGCAGGGCACGAATGTAAGCTGGCATGCTAAATACGACAATGGCGCGCTCAATGGGTTTGGCATCCAAGTGGGGCAGAAGTTTTTCTTTAAACCCAAAAACGCCAAGAGCAAATGGGTGGGCTTGCGCTACTATGGCTTTTTTAACTTCGGGCATGCCAATTTAGGTCCCCAAATCGCCTCCCAATTCATCAATGGGCGCGCCCAAGATATCCGCTTGAACATGACCGCATGGGGGGTGGGCATGGACGCGCTGGGCAATTTCATTGATAAAACCAATGCGAGTGTGGGCTTTTTTGCGGGCGTGGCGATCGGGGGCAATAGTTGGACGAGTTCAGCCACAGATTACTGGAAGCAAAAACTCAAAAAGCTATCAGGTCAAACCCCGGGGTTTTCACCCGTGAGTTTTCAGGTGTGGCTGGATTTGGGTTTGCGCACCAATCTTTACAAGCATAATGGCGTGGAATTGGGGGTTAAAGTCCCGCTATTGGTGAATAAATTCTTGCACGCGCAGTGGTGGCGTTACAATCTTAAACGCGACTACTCTGTGTATGTCGCCTATCTCTACAGCTTCTAAACTTTAAGGGTGGGGGGTTTACCCTTGCCTCGCATGAGAAACTTGATGGTGCTAGTGAATAGCACCCCTTCAAAGATAGCCGCAATCACTAGAGAATAATAGGTGTTTTGATCGATCGCGCCCACTCTTAGCCCCACACTTGCCGCAGTGATGAGAAAGGTTAGGGGCATGGATGCGCTCAAGGCGAACATGGCTGTATAAAGGCTTTGCTTGAAATAGCGCCAAAAAAGCACAAAACTCGCGCTCAGGTGCAAGGCTAGCATGGCGCATAGGATCGCGCAGGCATGGGAGATGAGTTTGGGGTGGGCGATGACTAATTTTAAATCTAGAGTGGATCCCACATGCACAAAAAATAGGGGCACAAAAAACCCAAAGCCCACATCATTGAGTTTATTGAATAATTCGTGTTTGTGGGGGAAGAAGGTCGAAACGATCATGCCTGCCAAGAACGCCCCCAAGACTAATTCTAATTTCAGCCACCCCACAATCACCACTAACCCAAAGAACAACATGATGGTAAAGCGGATATCTTGATTAGATTCGTTGCTAGTGGGCATGATAAAGAGTTTCAGGCGTGGAAACCACCAAAATAAAATCTTAAAGAGTTGCACCAAGCCCACAATAGCCACCATAAAGGCTAACAAAATGCCTAGAGTCTTGCTAAGTTGTAAGCTGATCCCATGCAGATAAATCCCATCCACAATCACTAATAAGATAATGCTGGTGAGCTCCCCTAACACCCCCACTTTGAGGGCTAAATCCAGCCATGGCATCTCCTTGCCATAGTCGCGCACTAAGGTCATGATCATCCCCAAGCTCACAATGGGTAGAATAATGATGTAGAGCGCGGGGAGTTTGGCGCTTAGAGTGATGGTCGAAGAAAGCGCGTAGAGAATCCCAAAGTAAAACACGATGCGCTTGAGCAGGGCGCGATCCAAGTGTTTGAACATGTAGAGATCCACTTCCATGCCACATAGAAACATTAAAAACAAAAAGCCCACTTCAGCGATCAAATCAAAGCCCGGGCTAGGGATAAACAAGCCCACATACACCCCCAACGCGCCAAAGAGAATCTCTAGCACAGCCACGGGCATTTTGCTAAGTTTACTCACATAGGGAGCTAGCACCACTAGGGGGGTTACAATGGCTAAAATGAGAAAATCGCTCAAGCCAAACTCTTGAGTCCCAAAGCTTGTAAGAGGGCTTTAGGGTATAACTGGTGTTCTAGGGCGTGGAGGCGTTGGGCAAAACTCTCTAAACTCTCTTGGGGTTCGACTTCTAGGGCTTGTTGGCAAATCAGAGGACCGCTATCTAGCTTGGGGGTTACTATGTGCACACTCACCCCTGTGTGTTGCTTGGCTTGAAAACTCGCGCGCAACGCGTCCTTGCCCTTGAAATGGGGGAGCATGGAGGGGTGGATATTCAAAGTAGGGAAATGCTCTAAAAACAGAGGACTCACTAGGCGCATATAACCCGCTAACAAGATGATATGGCAACGCGCTGTTTGTAAATGCGCGATCAAGGCGCGATCAAAGTCTAGGGGTGTGGGGTAGTTGGAGGGCTTTAAGATCGCGCAGGGCACGCCCAATTTGGCGCAACGCGCGATCCCGGGAGCTTTAGGGTTATTGCTCAAACACAGCACCACTTCCATCACAATAGACCTTGTGCCACAAAAAGCGCGCTGGTGCAAGCTTTCTACTAAGGCTTGCATATTAGAACCCTCTCCGCTAAACAAGACCCCCAAGCGCAAAACAGAAGAGGGCAAATTTTCTAAGAGACTCTTCAACATCACCACCCTTTGGCTAAAGAGGCATTTTAACATGTTTTTTAGACCGGTTTTATGTTATAATCGCGCGCTACACTATTTAAATCTTGGAGTTTTAATGGGACAAAAACACGCCTTCCAAACCGAAATTAACCAGCTTTTGGACTTGATGATCCACTCTTTGTATTCCAATCCCGAAATTTTCTTGCGCGAATTAGTGTCTAACGCCTCTGATGCGCTAGACAAACTCAATTACCTTGTGCTCAGCGATGAAGCTTACAAACAACTAGACTTCACCCCCCAAATCCACTTGAGTTTTGACTCCAACCAAAAGAGCCTCACCATCGCTGACAATGGCATTGGCATGGACGAACAAGAACTCATCACCAACCTAGGCACGATCGCCCAATCGGGCACAAAAAATTTCCTAGCCCAATTGAACAAGGATTCCCAACTAAGCGGGGATCGCAAAAAAGAGAACGCCCTGATCGGGCAATTTGGGGTGGGCTTTTACTCTAGCTTCATGGCTGCGCATAGGGTGGTGGTGCAGAGTAAAAAACCTCTAGACACACAGGCGTATGCGTGGATGAGCGATGGTAAGGGGGAATACGAAATTAGCCCCTGTGTCAAAGAGGGCTTTGGGACCACGATCACACTCTACCTCAAAGAAGAGGCACAAAAATTTGCCAACCGCTGGGAGATTGAAAATATCATTAAAAAGTATTCCGAACACATCCCCTTCCCCATTTTTTTAACCTACACAGAGAGTAAAACTGAGGGCGAGGGGGATGATAAAAAGGAAATCCAAGAGGAAAAATGCGCCCAAATTAACAGCGCAAGCGCCATTTGGCGCATGAATAAAGCCGATCTCAAAGATGAGGATTACCAAGAGTTTTACAAGAGTTTTGCCCATGATAATAGCGCGCCTTTGGCATGGGTGCATAGCAAAGTGGAGGGCACACTAGAATACAGCACGCTATTTTATATCCCCGCTAACGCCCCCTTTGACTTATTCCGCGTGGATTACCAATCTGGAGTGAAACTCTATGTCAAACGGGTGTTTATCACCGACAACGACAAAGAACTCCTGCCCCAATACCTGCGCTTTGTGCGTGGAATCATAGACAGCGAGGATTTGCCCCTGAATGTGAGCCGCGAGATTTTACAGCAAACCAAAATCCTAGCCAATATCAAAAGCGCGTCCACCAAGAAGATCCTCAATGAGATCGCCACCCTTGCCAAAGACACAGACACCTACAAGAAATTCTACACCCAATTTGGCAAGGTGCTTAAAGAGGGCTTGCATAGGGACTTTGACAACCAAGATAAACTCTTGGATTTGTTGCGCTTTGCTAGCTCTAAGGGCGCGGATTTTCTTTCCCTTAAAGAGTATAAAGCCAACATGCCCGCCGCACAAAAGAGTATTTACTATCTAATCGGAGAGAATTTAGATTTGCTCAAAGCCGCCCCTTTGCTGGAGAAATACGCCCAAAAGGGCTTTGAAGTGCTCTTGATGGGCGATGAGGTCGATGCGTTTGTAATCCCCAATGTGCAAGAATATGACAAAACTCCTCTCAAGGATGCCAGCGCGCTAGAAACTCTCCAAGAATTGGGTTTGGAGGAAGTGAGTGAGAGTGAGAAACAAGAATTTAGCGCGCTGGTAGAGGCTTTCAAAGAAGCCCTTAAAGATAAGATCAAAGATGTCGCCCTCTGCAAAGACTTGACTTCTGTGGTGGCTTTAGTGGGCGATGGGCAAGATGCCATGATGGCTAATTGGATGCGCCAAATGGGACAGGAAGTGCCTGACAAACCCAAAACCCTAGAACTCAATATCAGCCACGCCATCGTGCAAAAACTCAAAGGGATAGAGGATAAAGCCGTGCTTGCCGATGTGGCGCATCTGCTTTTTGATAGCGCGCGCTTGTTAGAAAATGGCACTCTCAAAAACGCCAAGGATTTCAACCAACGACTCCACAACACCATTTTGCGCGCTTTTTAGGGCTTTGCGCGCCTACACCCCAAAGAACACTTCTAGGGGGTAGTTCTTGTCCATGCTCTTGAGCTCTAGATAGGCGTTAATCACCATAAACTCGTCTTTGGGGTGGCTACTCAAGCGTTCTTTGGCTTGATCGATCATCTCTAAATCCAATAAGACATACAAGAAACTCTTCTCAGCGCGTTCGTCTTGGGCAGCTAATAACTCAAAGAATTTAAAACGCGCATCGGGGGCTAGCAACGCCTTAGTTTGCTTAGCTAGTTGCAAGTAGTCCTGACTCTCATAGCCCACCAACGCACACAAACGCGTCATCTCTTCAGGGCTAAGGGGGATCTTAGCGCGCCAATACGCGTCCAAGAGGTGCGCCAAAATGGTGCGATCCAAGAGAGGCTGGGCTTCTTTGAGTGCCTTGAGTAAATCCTTGCTAGAACCCCTCTGGATGACGGCTAACAAGGCATGCCTTCTAAGGGGCGCATCAAAGGCTTGGCTTTTGAGAATCTCTTGGGCGCGTTTTAAATCTTGGCGGATCTGGTTGTGGAGATTGTGGATGTAAAAAGGATTCTGTGGGCAAAAGTCGTATTTTTGTAAATTGACCTCCCTTTCCTCATTGATGTCTTGGTAATAGCTAAAGAGTCGATCTAATTGTTCATGCCCACTCTCAGGGGTATTAGGATCGGCTTGGAGTTTAAAACGCGCCAAAATCCTAGAGAGCAGGGCAAAAAGAGGGTTGTGGTAACTGGCTTTGTCAAAGCTGTGCTTGGTGTCTTGTTCTATGATCTGGTGCACCAACTTTTGCAGGTCGCGGCGTTCGTGATAACGCGCACAAAACCCAGCGACACTCCCCATTAGCACAAAGAACAAGGTGCAAACAAAAAAAAGCAACACCACCCCCACGATCCAAAGCGCGATGGGCAAATCTAGGGTGCTTGTGGCGATGGGGAGGGCGAAATACCCGGGCACGATGCCGTGTATATACCAGCCCAGCACAATGAGAAACAAGAGCGTAAAGGCCGTGTAATAGCGTAATTTCATCATTTCCTCCAAAATGCAGATTATAGCTTAAAGTGGCTAATGGGCTTATTTGTGGTAAGGGTGGTGGTTTAGCAAGCTTAAAGCTCTAAAAATTTGCTCACACAACACGAGTTTAGCGATCTGGTGGCTCAAAGTTAGGGGGCTTAAAGAGAGAGCCAAACAGCGATCCAAAAAATCGGGCGCAAAGCCATGCGCGCCGGCAATGAAAAAATACACACGGGGTTGCTTGGTTAGAATTTGGCTAAACTCTTGGCTATTGCACAGCTTGCCTGTAGGGTGCATGGCAATGCACAGGGCATTAGCTTTAAGATAGGGGCTTAGGGTTTTGGTGTAGAGGGCTTGGGCACTCTTAGGCGTGCTGTGATGGAGGTTAGGGGGCAACAAATCAACAATTTCTAGCGTGGCGTTGAATTGCTGGCATTGGCGTTGTTGGTGGGCTAGTAGTGCCATGATGTGGGGGTCTTTTTTGGCGATGGCGTAGACGCAATAGGTCATGCGTGGGTGAGCATACCCACTAGATCGCTAATGCTCTTTTTTAAGTCCTTGCGGTGGATGATCATGTCAATAAGACCATGCTCTAAGAGAAATTCGGCACTTTGAAAGCCATGGGGCAATTCTGTCCCAATAGTCTGTTTGATCACACGCGCGCCTGCAAAACCCACCATCGCGCCCGGCTCGGCAATGATGAGATCGCCCAAAAAGGCAAAAGAGGCACTCACACCCCCAAAGGTGGGATCGGTGAGCAAAGAGATAAAGGGCAACTTGGCTTCTGAAAGCTTGTTTAAAGCCGCGCTGGTTTTTGCCATTTGCATGAGCGAATAGGTGGATTCTTGCATTCTAGCTCCCCCACTGGCTGAGACGATCAAAAGAGCCTGTCGTTTTTCCACCGCGCGACTAATGGCGCGCACGATCTTCTCCCCCTCCACAGAGCCCAAAGAACCCCCCATAAAGGCAAAATCAAAGATCACAATTTGCATTCTAATCCCATGGATTTCTGCTTCCCCGCCGATTACCGAGCTAGAGCGTCCGGTCTTGGCTTGGTATTTTTTAATGCGCTGTTTGTAACTCTCTTTATCCACGAAGTTGAGCGGATCGACTGGCTTGAGTTCTTTATCAAACTCCACAAAGGTGCCCGGATCGCACAAGAAGTCGATGCGATCATTAGCTCCCATGCGGAAATGGTAATGGCATTTTAAGCACACATGGTGTTTGGCAAAGACCTCTTTATAATACATCAGCGCGCTACATTGGGGGCATTTGATCCAATGGCTGGGCATGTCCTGCTTAGAAGCCTGCACCTTATTCTTTTTGAGGTTTTTCAAAAAATCTCCAAAGCCCATAACACCACCTTAAAACATTGATGTGTTATGTTAGCACATTTAGACTTGACAAAGCCTTGTAAATAGTGTAATATTGTCTTTTTGTGCGTGGCGACCCGTTAGCTCAGCAGGTAGAGCAATTCCCTTTTAAGGAATGGGCCGCTGGTTCGAATCCAGCACGGGTCACCATGGCTCCTTCATCTAGTGGTTAGGATACCACCCTTTCACGGTGGTTACAGGGGTTCAAATCCCCTAGGAGTCACCACAAGGTCGCTTAGCTCAGTTGGTAGAGCGCCACCCTTACAAGGTGGATGTCATAAGTTCGAGTCTTATAGCGACCACCATTGGAGCGGTAGTTCAGCTGGTTAGAATACCTGCCTGTCACGCAGGGGGTCGCGGGTTCAAGTCCCGTCCGTTCCGCCACTTCTTTACACCTTTTCAAGCCCGACCCCTTCATCTAGTGGCCAAGGATACCACCCTTTCTAGGTGGAAACGGAAGTTCAAATCCTCCAGGGGTCGCCATTAACGCGGGCATTCTAAAAAGAGTTCAAAAGTCGCTTTGTTGCGTAATTCGCGTTTGAAGTCTAGGTTAATGGTGATCTCTTTGCTTTGGGCAAAAGTGTCTATGAGCTGTTTACTCACCACCACGCGGCAACCTGTGGTGTTGAATTTATAGGGGATTTTGTCAATGACGATCTCAAAGCGCGTGGGGGTTCTTGGTTTGAGCAAATAACGCTGGTAAGTCGCGTTGATGCTAGCCTCTGGTTCGGGTTTTTGGCTGTATTTATAGGTGTTGATCTTGCCTTCTATATTGGTGATTTGGGTGGCTGAATCGTTGAGAGAAAAAATTTGGGTTTGCCGTTTAGTGAGTAAGGCTTCCCCTTGCATGAATTTTTGCAAGCGGAACGAATAGACTTCCAAGAATAACTTACCATGTGATTCGACAATCCCCACATCTTTACCGCTTAGTGGGTAGTAATTCTCTTGGGAGAAAACTACCTTTTTGGGACCATCTTGTTTGAGCTTGATAATTGTTTGCTTTGTGGTGGTGTGCGCGCTAGCAGGAGTGCTAGCAGGAGCGTGGTTGTGATTCACCGTGTTAGTGATGTCTTCTTTGTAATTGAAGTTATAGCTAATGGGCTGGTTGGTAGGGGGGTGGCTACACCCAAAAGCCCCCAACGCCACGCCAACTCCCACAAGAGTAAGATGATAGAGACGATCCACGACACGCCCCCCAAAGACTTTTCGCATTAAAAACCCTTCTTAAGTTTTAAAGCATATAATAGGCTACTATGTCTTAATTATAGGGGTTTTACTAAAACTTCATGCTTAAAACCACAAGGAAACACGCGTGCACCAGATCGCCATTGTAGGTCAACCCAATGTGGGTAAGAGTTCTCTGTTCAATTGCCTTAGTCATAGCCAAAGCGCGATCACATCGCCCATCGCGACCACCACTAGGGATATTAAAAGACAGATTGTCGATTTGCAAGGGCATGCTGTGCAACTCTTGGACACCGGCGGGTTTGACTCTAGCCACATCTTGGGCACGCAAATCCACCAGCACAATCTAGAGGCACTCAAAACAAGCGATCTCGTGCTCTTTGTGGTGGATGGCAAAATTCCTCCCCAAGAGGAGGATAAACGCCTTGTTTACCAAATCCAAAAACACGCCAAAGCCTGTTTTTTGCTTGTCAATAAAATAGACAACCAAGCAGAAGAACACCAAGCCTACACCTTTGGGTGCTTTGGGATCAAGCAGATGTTCTTTGTTTCAGCCAGCCACAAACGCGGGCTTACCCCCCTCATTGCAGCCATTAATGCCACTTTGCGCCCCTCTCAAGAAACCCCCTCTTTAAACAGCACCTCTACTATCCAAGTGGGGATTATCGGGCGAGTCAATGTGGGCAAAAGCGCGTTGTTGAACGCCTTGGTGCACCAAGAACGCGCGCTTGTTTCGACCATGCCGGGCACAACTATAGACCCTGTGGATCAAAGCGTCATGCACTCTAATCAAGAGATTTGCTTTGTGGATACGGCCGGTTTGCGCCAGCGATCCAAGATCGCCGGGTTAGAAAAATACGCCTTAGATCGCACAAACAAGGTGTTAGCCCAATCCCACATCGCGCTATTAGTCTTAGACGCTAGCGCGCCCTTTGTGGATTTAGATGAAAAGATCGCCGCTTTGGTGGAAAAACACCGCCTTGGGGTGGTGGTAGCGCTCAACAAGTGGGACATACGCCATGGTGAGTTTGAGCGTGTTATGCAAGACTTCAAGCGCAAATTCAAATTCTTGCACTACGCGCCCGTGCTCACCACCAGCGCGCTAGATAAACGCCACATCCACGCCCTTAAAGACAAGATTGTAGAGGTTTACCAACACTTTTGCCAGCGCATCAACACCAGCACCCTAAACCAAGTCATTGCGCAAGCCACCCAGCAACACCCCCTACCCAGCGACCATGGTAAGATTGTGCGTATTTACTACAGCACCCAATTTGCCTCCAGCCCCCCCCAAATCGCTTTGGTGATGAATCGCCCTAAAGCCCTGCACTTTAGCTATAAACGCTACCTCATCAACACGCTAAGGGCGCGTTTTGGCTTTTTAGGCACGCCTATTTTCTTGAGCGCACGCGCCAAGAAATCCACAGAGGCGTGATGCAAGACTTCATTGATTTTTTACAAGCCACAGACATCAAGCAAGCCCGCATTTTCCACGCTCTTAAATGTGGGGTAGAGGAAGCCTTGATCTTGCAATATCTCTGCAGAGAATACCTCAAAGGGCATGCAGAACTAGAGGTTTTGCCCTTATTAGAAACCCTCTTTAACACTAACGCCCATTTGGCTTTGGGTTATCTCAAGCATATCAAACACCTCTTAGATTTAGAGTGGATCACCCAGGAAAAGCGCGCCAAACGCCCAGAGGTTTTACTCTTGGAGCTCTTAGATGGGTGTATTGGCTTGAGCCCGGCCTTTCTCAAACTCGCTCAAGAAGGCTGTAACGCCCACCCCTCTTTAGACACCACTCCCTATGAGGACCACCTAGACTATTACAACGATTGGTTTTTGAAAATCGACCTGCTCTCCAAATTATGCCGCCACAAAAGCCCTAGAGCGCGCGCGCACTTCCAACAACAATTACAACTCTTAGAACACAAGATCGCTGCCCGCTTACAGCGCACCAAAACTCCCCTGTCCATCCAAAGATTCTTGCGCAAATACGCGCTCAATCCCAAGGAACAGATCCTCTTTTTTGCCCTATTGAAAAGCGCTTACAGCGAGGATTACAATCGGCGTGAAGAGGGGTGTGATTTTAAAAGTTTGGTGGATTTGCTAAGCGTAGATGGGAGCGCGCGCGCAGAAAACAGCGCGCTTTTAAGCCCCCATAGTGCCCTTATCAAAAAGCACATCATAGACTTTGAAGAACTGCTCGATGCTTTCGAGCAGGGTTTGGTGCGCCAATTCTTCTTACAAGAGTGGGTGCTAGGGGCACTTAGCGCGCCCCATTTGCACATCAAGGGGGGTGCCACCCTTAAGCACATCCTCAAAGACAGCGATATTTTTGAAGCCCTAGAGCCTAAAATGGGTTTGGATCTAGTGATCTTGAGCCAAAAGACCAAGGACACCCTAGAGATTCTCTGCAAGCAGATGGAGCCGTGTATGCAAGCGCGCCTTAAGGCATGGGGCATAAGCAAGAGCACACAAGTCCAAGCTAAGATCATCTTTTATGGACCTCCAGGGACGGGTAAGACGATGAGCGCGCTAGCCCTAGCCAAGAGTTTGAAAAAGGAGGTGCTGGGCTTTGATTGCTCTAAGATTTTATCCATGTATGTGGGCGAATCGGAAAAAAATGTGCGTAGGATTTTTGATGACTACCACAAGATCGCTAGGCAATGCAAGAGCGCGCCCATCTTGTTTTTAGATGAGGCTGACCAATTCTTAAGCACGCGCACCACCACTTCTAGCGGCGCGGACAAGATGCACAACCAGATGCAAAATATCTTTTTGCACCAGATTGAAAAGTTTGAAGGGGTGCTTATCGCCACCACGAATTTGCTAGAAACCCTAGATACCGCCTTTTCACGCCGTTTCAACCACAAGATCGAATTTAAACCCCCCACTTTCGAACAACGCGTGCGCTTGTGGGAACAATATCTCCCCCTAAATGCCCCCTACGCCCCCCCCCACACGCCCAAGAGTTTAGCCCACACCCTAGCGCGCCACACCCTCAGCGGGGGACAGATCGCCCTAGTGGTGAAAAACACGGCTTACAAGGTCGCCACTTACCCCCAACCCCTTTTCACCCTAGAGGATTTCTTAGTTGAGATCAGAAAAGAGAAACAGGGCAATTTTGAGGGGGCTAAAAATATCGGCTTTGGAATCTAGACCCCACCTACTTTAGCAAAAGGACTTGTATGAAATTTAGTATCGCCAAAATCCAGTTAGAAAGCGCGCTTAAGGGTTTGATGCCCTTCACGGATAAAAAGGATCCAAGCAATATCAGCGCGCACATTTGCATAGAAGCCACGCCTAAAAGCTTGATTTTGCAAGCCAATGATTTAGAGATGGGCTTGTGTTTGACGCTCAATATCGACACGCAAGAAGGAGGTAGCGCGGTGCTCAATGCCAAACATCTCCTAGATATTCTCTCTAAACTAGAATTGGGGGATTTAACTCTGGAGAGTCAAGGGGATTTTGTGTTAGTGAGCTTCAAGAGATCAAAATTCAAATTGCCCGTGCTGGACAAGGCGTATTTTCCTGAGTTCCCCCCGTATGCGCATCTGCCCTCTGTGCGCTTTAGCGACACCTCTTTGGGCGATTATTTTAAAAAACTCGCCCCAGTGATTAGCACCAGCACGACCAATTCCCCCAAATACGAATTTACCGGCGCGCTTTTAGTCCTGCAAGAACATTTGGAACTTGTGGCTACAGACACAAGAAGACTCTCACGCGCACAAATGCAACTAGAAGAATCGCCTAGCGACCATGGAGAATTTATCCTCCCAAAACGCGCGATGTTGGAGATCACCAAACTCTTTAGTAGCGATTTTGAGATGTTTTATGATCCCAAAAAACCCACCATGTTGTTTTTCAAAAACGCCTCCACGGTGCTCTTTGCCAAACTCATCAGCGGAAAATACCCTAGTTACCAAAGCGTGATCCCCACGCAGTTTACCCACACTATGGAACTCAATACCCAAGACTTCAAGGACGCAATCAACATCACCCACGCCCTGGGCGCGACCACTAAGATCATCTTTCACCCCGATAAGATCGAATTTGAAACCTTGGAATCTGAAAGCCCTAGTTTTGCCTCCACCTTCATAGAAGCAAACACCCCCCTAGATCAGCACATTATCCACGCCCAAGCGCGCTACTTGCTAGATGCCCTTAATGCCTTGCCCAGCCCCACTTTTGAACTCTGTCTTAATGAACAAAGTGCCCCCTTTGTGATCCAAAAAAACGACTTCCTCACTGTCGTGATGCCTATAGCCCAAGAATAGAGGCGGACCAAATCGCATGGAAAAAATCGCAACATCGTAGGTTTAGTCTGTGCGCCCTTCCTGCCAGTTTACACAGCCCTTTGGTTTGATTCCCTTGCCAAAATCCCCATCTTGTCTTTCTTGATTCTTGTCTGCGTTGAAAATTTTGTCTTAACATTTACACCCTATCTACTTTGGTGTATTCACCTTAAAGGGAATAAACTCTATAATCAGGAATTACTTTTTTAAGCAGGCACTATGAAACTCGCCAAATTTGCTTTAACTTGTGATGGGGAGAAGATCACTAGCCTAGAACAGCTCAAAGAGCATTTCAATCTCTTAGATGTGTTGGAGCATTACAAAACTAACACTCTATGGCGTTGGCTTAGATCGCGCGGTTATCAAAATGAGTTAGAGGGCGTGGAGGCAATCAACGCGACACAAGATACGGAGATTTTAAAAGCCTTGTGTGAGGTGTTTGGAATAGAGGCGGATTTGCAGATGATCCAAGAGGTGTTAGAAAATCACAAACACATGGAAGAGCAAGAAGCATTGCAAGCAGAGTCTAGGGCGCAAAAACACGCCTTAGCTCCTTTAAGCGCACAAAAAGCTTTAATGGCTCTGCCCCCTCTCATCACCCATAGCACACCATCCGCTCCCAATTTTAAAGATTATCTCAAATCCTATACTGCGCTTAAAAATAAACTCTATAACGCCCAAGATTTAGAGGAGGGCAAGAGTGTTTTAAGGGAGTTGATCCAAGATTACACCGAGTTGTTGGAGATGGATAAACTCAATATTGTAGCAGTGTTGTCTGCAGAAGCTAGCTTGTCTCCACACAGCATTAAATCCCTTTTGTGGTTGTGTTTCTTAGTGCATTTTTGGGGGCTAAAGTGGAGGGAGGGCGGTTTCCACATATTTGAAAATTTTGATCGGAATTGTTACGAAATTTATTTTTATGACTTTGCGGGTTTTGCTCAACCACAAACTTTAACGGTCACAAGACATTGGAGAGGACATGTGCATGTGTTTGAAAAGATGGTCTGTATCAATCCAAGATATGGAACGAGTCAATATGACTATAAAATTGCCCCTTACAACCTAGAAACAGGTGAGACTGAAAGGGATAGTAAACTGCTTGATTTCTGGGGCAATCGGCATCGTTTTTATCTCTGTCGTGGGGCTGTGCAAATATACCATGACTTCCACGACAGATCTGGAGAAAAAGAAAGTACCCTATCCTACATAGAAATAGAGCCATAGAGCTTTAAGGACCCCCCATGCCCACCAACTTAGCCCACCAACTCCAACAACTCATAGACACCCACGCCCCTATTCTCTACATGCCCTGCCAAGATAAGGACGCGCTAGATAGCTTGATCACACAAGTTAGAGGGGATAGGGAATGCTTAGAGTTTGATCACGCCTTAGGCGCGCTAGACTTTGCTACTAAAAGACCCTTAAAGCCAGAAGAGCCCCAAGACCTAGAGAGTTTTTTAAAAGACAATGCCGATCGCCCCTTTGATCAAGAACTCTTTATTGTGCTCAAAGACATCGATTTACAGCTAGAACAAGAACCCAAAGTGTCGCTCTCTTACAACGCATGGCACGCCATATTTTAAGCAAGGAGGATTACAGCGCGACCATTTTTATTTTCTCTAGCCATTTAGGCACGCCTAGCATTCCCAAAGAGTTAGAGGTTTACACCCGTATTTTTGACATTCCCTTCCCGGATAAAGCGCAGATTTTAGGAATCATCAAGCACTTTGTGCAAGCCAACCACCTAAGCCTAGAGTCCCAAGTGGCTAATGAGCTTGCCCTAGATTGTAAGGGCTTGCGGGGCGTGCAGATTGAGCAGATTTTGCGCTTGGCTCTTTATGAGCAGGGATTAAGGAGCTAGATCGCAAAATCGCTAACAGAAATCTAAGTATGTTTGACTACTATTTAGCAAAAAATTACCTAGGCATTGATCTAGGCACGCATCTTAATGGGAGCATTGAGTTAAACCAGAAAATCGCTAACCGCACCAAGGCCACGGCTGAGATTTACGAGAGTTTGCAGGGGCTAGAGCGCGGGGATGATATTATCCACAAGGTGCAGGACAATAGCGGGAAGTGGAATGGTTTTAAAAGGTGGCTCAATCA
>NZ_QXQR01000022.1:0-18363 GCF_003660355.1 Helicobacter sp. L8 | reverse complement strand
GGAATACAGCAAATATTGGGAAAGGTTGGCTGTGCGCTTAGATAACCGCTTCTTTTTGATGTGGCTAGCCCCAGTGGTGGCGAGTTGTTTCTCTCTGGAGGCTCAGGTGCAGGCGCATTTGTTTTGGCATGCAAGTAAAGTGGCCTTTTATGGCTTTTTATTCTTTTACCTATTTTATTGGTTGCTCAACCAAATCAAAGCACAGTGGCTAGTCGGGCTATTTAAAAACGCTATGCTAACATTCAGTTTTCTCCTTGCTCTAGTCAATTTTTTTGTTGGTCACTACCTCAATATGGGTTTTACGCCTTCTCTTGTAGACACCATCTTGGCTACCCATGCACAAGAAGTCCAAGAGTTTCTTGCAAGTATGGTGTGGCCACATATTTTATCCCTTGTGGGCATCACTCTTTGTGGATTTCTCATCTATAGGGTGCGCTTCCAGCTCCATCTAGAAAAAAGAGCGCACATTGTGATCTTAGGGTTTCTTGTTGTGGGGACAGCCTTACATTTTAGCAAGGCTTTTTACTTACACCACTGGAGATTAGAGGGAATCGCCCAAGCTTTAGAAGACATGACAACAAGGACAATGCCTATAATCAAAGAGGGGCATGCTATTTATACCAGTCTTAAGGGCTATGGCGATGCCAAGCTTATGATTGAAAAGCTCTAAACAACCCATCCCTAAAGACTATTTGAGCGTAGATTCTAACAGCGTGCCTAATGTAGTCCTCATCATCGGCGAAAGCGCGTCTAGGAATTTTATGGGAGTTTATGGCTATAGTGTGCCTGACACGCCCTTTTTTAGTGGCTTAGTAGAGAGAGAGAGAGAGAGAGATCACAAAATTTATTTGTCTTTGATGATGTGATCTCAGCTTTTTCCTACACCCTTGTAGTTTTTCAAACCCTGTTAAACTACGCAGATGTAGAAAACCGCGCCATTGCATGGTATAAGCAAAGGAATTTGGGCGATATTTTTAATTTAGCAGGCTATAAAACCTTTTGGCTAGACAATCAAGAAAGACCTGTGTTCACCAATATCTATTCCCTCTTGTCGCGCCGTTTTTTTGCCTCGTATTGGACAAATGCGATTTGGCTCTCTTACGATCAAGTCCTTATAGACACCTACAAGGATAAAGTGCAACCCCAGCTTGGCATGAAAAATTTTATCCTCTTCCATTTGGTAGGAAGCCATTTTACCTACAATAGACGCTTCCCCAAAGCTTATGCCAAGTTCACCCCGGCAGATATTCCTTACCAAGGTTTGCACATCAAAGATGAGAAAGATAAACAGATTGTCGCGGATTATGTGAACTCGCTTTACTATACTGATCATGTTTTAGAAGAAATCTTTAAACTCTTTGAAGACAAGGACGCGTTAATTATCTATCTCTCTGATCACGCCCAAGATGTGTTCCAAACAGACAACAGCTATGGGCATCGCTGTTCTGTTTATGGCGTAGAAATCCCCTTTGTGATCTATGTTACTAACACCTTCAAACAAAAACACCCCCAAAAAGTGCAACAACTCGCCCAAGCGGTGCACAAGCCCTTTATGAGCGATGATCTGATTCACACCCTTTTTCAAGGATTACGCCAGCAACGCCGCGCAATTTGATCAAAGCTCTATCAGTGGGTTTAAGGCGGGCGCACAGCTCATTAGGCAAAATCTAGCCCTAGAGAACACCCGGGTAACTTACGCGCTCATTTACAACCCTTCTAAAAGACTTTGTTACTACAATGTAGGGATTTTGACCTTTTCTCTTGGAGATTTAAAAAATCTTGCAAAACAGCAGAGCATTAACCCCGATGATTTAGGGAGATTAGAAAAAGATTTCCAACGCTTTTCTTTTGTGCTCTCCATCCAAGGTTACTGCCACGATCAAAAGGATTTTATCACCACGACAAGAGAAAGACTCTATGAGATTTTTATAGAAAATAGCCTGAATGAGGATGGCGATTCTTTGTTGAATACTCTTAAATGGCTTGTGTTTCAAGAGTATAAGGGTGGAGGGGGGTCTATAGAGATTGCATGCGCGGGCTGTGGGGATAGGCACATCTTTGAAAAACAGAGCGCATCTTACAAAGATTTACAAAACGATTTTTTAGTTTGCGCTTGTGGGGCAAAAACCTACATCACCGATTGCTTTGAATTGCACACTTTGGTCGATGAAATTTTGGGGGCTGGAGCTATAAAATCCTTTGTGATGAACGTGTTTGAGGTGGTACTCATGCTCTCTGTGTTTAGATTTTTGATAGAGACTGGCAAGTGGGAATTGTTGCCTAAACTTCTATTCATTAAAGATGGTCCCCTAGCACTTTTTAGCCGACTAGATGATTTTGCTTTTAAGGTGGTGCGGGTGTTTTTGCAACACCTCTACGATCGATCGCTACAAGATCGATCAAGCTATGTTAATTGGATTGGTTTAGATAAAAGCGGTTTGTTTGTGGAGCACTTGAAAAATTCAGAGTCCAAAATTCCAAAAGAAAGCCTTGTTTTGCCCAACTCTGCTTATATCAAAAAGTGTATCACCGGTGATACGGGCTCAATTTTTGGGCACAACACTTATTTTGGCATTAAAATGTTGGTTAAATCCGATCGCGCCTTTGTGCTGGATGTAGCCATTCCCTTTGGTTTGGATATGGCATACCAACAATATTTGGAAAACCCCCGTATTGGGGATTTTTTAACCCTTAAAAATATCTTAGAAATCCTAAAAGACTTGAAATGCGATCTCTACCAACAATCTTTTATCCCCATTGTCATGCTTAATAAATTGGTATCTATTGCCAATATCCCCGCTCAAAGAATCTTAAAGAGCTTTTCTAAATCACAAAATCTAAACCCACTTTAAAAAAGCCTTGGGGGTTTGCCTACGAAGTAAACAAACACGCTGGGAGTTTTTCAGGTGATGGGGTGTTGTAAGGCTTAGTCCGCAGAGATTTCTAAAAAGCGTTGGGCGACTTTGAGTTGGCGCATTTGCGCGCCCAAGGCACGCTGTTCTGCTTGGAGTCTTGCTAAGGTTTGGGCGATGAGCTCCTTAGCTTTCTGCAGAGTTTCCAAGTCCGTGCCATCTCCAGGCTGAAAGGGACAACTCTCTATTAAAGCCAAGGCTTTAGAGAGATCATCTTGTAATAGCGCGACCTTGAGTTTATCGACCCAATTCATGCTGGTGAATCTCACGCCATGCGTCCAAAAGCCCACGCGCCACGCGCATAACCAGCTCGACCTTTTGGCTGTCATTCTCCAAATTGGCTTGGGTGAGCACTTTGATCTGGTGGGTATAAAGTCCGGTCAAATACACCGCCACTTCCCCCCCGCGCTCATAATCCAAGACATTGAGAAGTTCAGTAAAGATGTCTGTTACCTTGTTGAGATAGAGAATCTTTTTTTCAATATCGCCCGCTTCCATATGCCGTTGCGCCTGCGCACAAAATTTCAAAATGCCCTCATACAGCATCTCAATCAACCTAGCTGGCGATTCCACACTGACAGAATTCTGTTGGTAAATATTATAAGCATTCGCCCTAAACATCTTGTCCCTTTCTTTAAGCGTTGTGCGCGTCAATTCTTCTTGGCTGTTGCCTGATCGATCATCATTTGCACAGCGTTGAACGATTTGTTCGCCTTAGAAATCTGTTCGTCATAGGCGGCAAAACGCTCAGCCATCGTGTCATAACGCGTTTTTAATAGTTCCATCGCGTTCTCTTTGTCCTTTCTCAAAGCCTTAACATCCTGGTTCAAAGAATTCTCATAGAGCTTCAAACGCGCGTTACTACCATCGACCAAATTCGCCAAAACTTTATCTACCCGCTCGAACACCCCATCTTGGTGCACCTCCTTGCCTTCTATGGTTTTATTATCACTCCCGTAGAAAAAATCCTGTGTGCCCTGCGGATCGGCATTAATCGCGCTAGAGAGACGGCTTTCATCCAGACTCATTTTGCCATGTTCATCTAGCATGATCCCATATTTCATCAAGCTATCTATGCCCTTTGAAGTGGTGAGAGTGAAAGTAACCGCGTTGGTAAGAGAGGATCGAATTGTGCGCACATCACTCACCCCATTGAAAATCCCGGCGATCTTGGTGTCAGGATCGTAACGGGTAGTTTCGTCTAATTTTGGGATCAACTCATTATAGGCTTTGACAAATTCTTTGACATTGTCAATGATCGCCTTATCATCGCGGGTGATGCTCACAATGGCCGGTTTACCCGGTTCTGTCGTGCCCTGCAAGCTTAAAGACACCCCATTGATAACATCGTTAACTTCATTGGTGGGACGGGTGATGGACGCGCCATCGTAAGTGAATTTAGCATCCCCAGCTCTTTGGATATTTCGCAAGGCAAACAAACCCTGGGCGTTAGCATAGGAACGCACAAACCCCTCTGAGAGCCCTAGCTTTTGCAAGGCAAGCTTACCCTGTGGGTTGCCCCCACTCAAGCGCAACTGCCCGCTTGCGCTATTTAACACAAGCTTACCATCATTGCCCACAGAGGCACGCACTCCCTTTAGCTGGTTGAGGGCTTGGGCGATGGTTTTGGCGTTTTGTTCGCTGGAATTGCCCAAGTGGGTGATCGCGCCCAAATCTATATTCTGCCCATTGACACTAATCACTCCCTTGATAGCCCCAGCTTGGGGGGCACTGGTGGCTTTGAGTAGATCCCCCTGTGCTTGGGATTTTTCTTGGATAAAACCCAATTCATGCGCTTTAACCCCGCCCACCTCCACAGCCAAACCCCGCTTGTCATTGAGGATTAATGATTTGCCATCATTAATCACCCCCACATTTAACTCCCCTTTATCTACAAGGTCTTTAGTGGCTGGATTGTCCTCTAAGGCTTTTTGGATAGCCACGCGCAAGGCTTCATTCTTGCTTTCTACAGAAGTCTGCGCGCTAAGTTCTAGAGCAATGGGGATTTCTATGGGATTGTTTTGCGCGTCATACACCTTGATAAAAAAATCATCTTCAGGTTTGCCCTCACCTTTAAGCCCTAAACTAATAGGCGCATCGCTACTCAAATGCGAGATCACACTATCCCCAAAGTAAATGCGGTTGTCAGCACCCGTGTTTTTGCCATTGATCATCAATTGGTAGGGTTTATTGCCCCCGGTTTTCATCACGATCCCCATCACAGCCCCATTGGTCGCATCGGTGATCGCCTGGGCGACATCGCCCAAACTCATACCCGCCTTGATTTTGACATTGTAGTCTTGGTGGTTGGTATGGAAACGCAAGGTGGTGTCAAATTGGCTGAACGCGTCATCGCGCGAACTAAAATGCGTGCCCACCTCATTAATATCCCCCTGGGCTAAACTCTCTACATCTACCTTGATGTTTTGGATAGGGATTCCCGGACTCACACTAGCTTTAAGCGCATCTCCGCTCACGCTACTATTGCGTGCGGTGTAGGTGGAGTAGTCGCTCAAGGCTTTGGCTGGGGAGCGCAAATTAGAAATGAGAGTTTCAATCTCCACTAAGGCTTTTTGTTTCTCTAGGTTAGCCTCCATCTTCTTCTCAATGGGCTTTACCATCATCTCTTCGTCCGCTTTTTTGAGTTTGTCGATCACATCGTAGTTTAAGACCTTACTCCCAAGCCCCAAAGAACTCAATTGCCCTACTGCCATTTTCTACTTCCCTCAACCCTTCTTATCAAAGAGAATCCCCACGATGTCGCGCATTTTCTTGGTTAGCTTGATCACCTCTTTGGGGGGAATCTCGCGAATCACCCTATTGCCCTTGCTGTCCTTGATGATCACCACCAAGCCCCCAATGTCCTCATTGTAGCTAAAGGTGATGTCCGAGTGCATGCGCTTCATCTTCTCGTTCAAGTCTTTGCTAATTTTCTGCAAATCCTGTTCCTTTAACTCGTGAGCTAAAGAATCCGCGTCCGTCTTTTCGGGCGCGTTGGATTTGAGAATGGCCTCTTGAATGGAGTCTTGCTTTGTTGCTTGGGACGCGGGCGCATGGGGGGCGGAGTCGCGACTAGGCAAGGGGCTAGATAGGATATGGGGTTTTATTTCAGAGACATTGGCGATACCATCGGGCATGAAATCTCCTTAAATACCGCCAAATCGGCATTCTTTCGTTATTTTTTAACAAACAACTAGGGGCTTTTTGCGATCAAGTCCAAAGGATCGATGTGTTTGTCCTTGAGTGTTACTTCGAAACTCAATCTTTGATCGATGCGGCCGATCACATAACCCTTTTGCACATGCAAACCATGCCTAATGGTGGGGGCAATTTTGTCTAATTGGGAGTAGATGGTGTGCATGCCATCTTTATGTTCTATGATAATGACTTTTTTGAGAATTGGCACCTCTTTAGCGTAAACCACCCGCCCGTCAAAGACGCTCCGCACCACTGCGTTAGGCTTGGTAGACACTAAAGTGATGGATTCGTTAAAGATTTTGAGCTTGTAAACCGGATCAAAATAGGGACCAAATTTTTGCACCACCCTGTAACTACTCAAAGGGGCGATGGTTTTTGGTCCCCTATAGGCGATGGTTAAGATATTGTGGTAAGAGCTAGCCACCTGCCTAACCTCTATGGGGGCTTCAATGCCCTCAATGCTAGGTTGGGGTGTTTGCTCGCGCTCTTGTTGCGCCCTCCTGCGCTCTATTTCTTTTTCCTTAGCTAATTTGACGATATTTAAAGAAGCCAATAGCTGATCTAAGCCCTTGCGCTCGCGATCTAGAGTCTCTAATTTTTTATTATAAAGCACCAATTCGGCGCGCATACTCTCGATGATCTTTTGTTGGGTCTCCACCACAAGTTGCAAATTGCGTTTGCGATCTTTCTGGGCGTTGATGGTCGCGCTAATTTGGGTGATGTTGCTAGAGAGTTGGGCGATCTTGGTGCTGATCTGTTCTTCTTGAAAATTCAAATTGGCAAGTTGGTTTTTAGAGCTTAGGCTTAGGCGTTTGAAGACTTCTTGGAGCATTAAATCCTGTGTGTTAGCCAAATCCTGTGTGTCTAAAACCATCACAAAGAGAATATCCTTGAGTAAAAGCGTGGTAACTTCATCTTGGATCTTAAGGCGGTTGTGTTTGAGATCGTCTAAATACGCCCGATACTGCCCTAAGGCTTTTTCTTGGGCTAGGCTTTGGGCTTGGTTCTTGTCAATGCTCTTTTGGATCACCTGAATCTGCTTGGCGAGCTCTTGGCTTTGTTGGTATTTTTGGTTGATCGCATTGCCTAAGCTGTTTAAGTGCGTGCTGAGTTTTTGTTTTTGGGCGGTGGTTTCTTGCAACTTATTGGTGTTGAAGTTGATATTGCGCTGGATTTCTTCAATGCCCTCTTCTTTACCCCCAAGCCCCGCACATAAGCACCCCGCTATGAGCACTGCGCGCCAAACTCTCATGCCGTTCTCCTTTGCACCACTACCACCCACACACAAGCCAAGGACACACTAAGCGATGCCCCCAAGAAGATCGCAAAATCCTCATGCCAAATAAAAAGGGTGTTTTGAATCTCCAAAGTGCCCACAATGCTTTGGAATTTACTCTGCGCACTCAAATACAAACTCCCTAGCAACACCCCCACGCTGGCTAGCACCGAATCGATCAAAGCCAAGCGGAATAAAAACCCATTTTTGATGCGCATGGGCGCGCCTAAGAGCTCCATGATCTCAATGCGTTTAGAGTATTGTAAATTCCACACACTCACTTGTTTAATTAAGAGCAAAATAGACAATATCCCCACTAAGGACGCAAAAATCCAAGTGCTCTGCTCTAGCAAGAGCAAGAGTCGGTATTCTTGATCGTGAGTTTTGCTAAAGACCTCCACCCTAGAAACTCCCGGGATTTTCAATAGTTTGTTGTGGATTTTTTGTAACTCTGCAGAAGTGGGGAAGCGCTGGAGTTTGAGGGAGTAGAAAAAGGGTAGGTTTTTCTTCAGATTGCTCAAGCTACTAGGGCTGATATTTTGTTGCAATTTCTCTAAAAGCGCGTCCGGGCTGATAGATTCAAGAGAGACACTAGATCGCACATTTTGGCGGATAAATTCCAAATTCAATTTCTGTTGGCTCACAATGGCGATGGTGTAATTCTTAGAAAGTTGCGCCTCGCGCATATTTAAAGCGCGTTGAATCCACAACACACTCTCCAAGCTCACTAATAACGCGATCAAAGGCAATAAAAAAGCCAAGTGTTCCTTAAGTGTATTCATGCACCTCTCCATCTTGGATATAAACCTTGCGGTAGGGCACATTAAAATTGCTTGGAATCCTATGCGTAACCACCACGATCGTGATGTCAAGCTGTTTGTTCGCCCCCTTGAGTAAACTCCAAATCATGTCGCTAGAATAGTCGTCCAAATTGCCCGTAGGCTCGTCCGCTAAGATCAAAAAAGGCTTATGGGCGATCGCGCGCGCCATCGCGACTCGCTGTTGTTCCCCCCCGCTGAGTTCCAAAGGATAGCGGTTGGACTTATAGAGCAAATCCACATGGGCTAGCAATTTCTCCGCTTGGATATTGCATTCCTCCTTGCGATACCCATTGATAAGCATGGGTAATTTAATATTCTGCTCCACCGTCCACTCTTCAATCAACTTATAGTCCTGGAATACCACCCCAATATGGCGGCGCAATTCATTGATGAACGCCCTTGAAGCGCGATTTACATTGATATTACACACCTCTAAACTCCCCCCTAGCAGGGGCAGATCACCATATAACGAACGCAAAAGCGTGCTTTTCCCACACCCACTAGGTCCAGAGATGAACACAAAGTCTTTGCGCTCCACTTTCAAATTCGCTCCCCTAATCACCCACTCATCTTTTTTATAGCCCAAGGACAAATCCCTAGCCACCACAATACTGCTCACAACGCCTCCACCAAAATATCTTCTAATTGCCGGTGCGCCAACACATTAGCCTGCGTATTCAAGGGCGCACCCCCCACATACTCTAAAACCCCATTTTTTCTATCCCACACCACGATCTTATTGGTCGGGGTGTGAAAATCCCCAAAACTTAGCACCAAAACCCACACCTGCGCGTATTCTAGCACATCTTGGATGTGTAAAAAATAATCAACCCCTCTTCTAAAGCGTTGCTCTAACACAAAGGTCAAACTTCTAGGCGCGCCCCTAAGATAAAACACCTCTTCTAGACATAGTTTGGAAGCAGGGGGGTGGGCGCAGGCTAAAGAGCCAGCGTGCAGGCGCAAGTCATAAATTTCTCTGTGCTGTTTGAGCCAGCGCGCCTCGTATTTACTACTAATGGGCGCGGGCGCGTTTTTGGCGATCTGGCACGCACAAGTTGGCAAATCTAGCGCTAAATCCAAACTCTGCTTGAAATACGCCAAACTATCCGTGCGTAACCAAAACACCCCTTTCTCAACCAATACCCTGAGGATATGCCCCAGCACACCCGCGCTCATCACCCGTCTTGTGGGGTTTTTCTCCCAAGGAATGGGGAAGTGCAAATCCACACCCAAACAACACTGCGCGCCCAAGACTTCCAAGAGCGCGCGCGCGTCCGCGCGCACAAGATAGAGGTTTTGCAAGCCCAAGAGTTCTATGTGGCGCAACACCTGTTCTATGCTAGGGGTGTGGATTTCCACGCCCACATAAACTTGTGCGGGGTTACTTTGGGCTTTTTGTAACAAATGCACCCCTGATCCAAACCCAATTTCTAAGTGAAACTTCTCCAAGCGTGCTAGTTGCGCCACTTCTAGCAAATACGGGCTCTCTACATAGCCTTGCGCGCTTAAATTCCCCTCCACACCCCCACAATAGCGCGTGAGCAACCCCAAAACGCGTTGCAATACCCCTATGGGGATGGGGCGCGTGGACTTCTCTGCCTTGAATAAATGCCCTTGAGGGCGTGTGATGTGGTACAAACAAAAATACCGATCTCTTGGCACGCGCACCCCCATCAAGGCAATCTGGGGGTGAATCACACTCTGGGCACGGTATAAGAATTGCACCCCCTCTAATTCAAAGGGGAAATCAGGCAAATGTGCCCAAGTGGCGCTAAAATGGGGCATACATCAGCGATCTAAGCGCAATTCCACTTCTTTACTTGGGCGCGACTCCAACCCGCTAGCATCCACGCTCACCACTTGGTAGCGGTATTTACGCCCACCCTCCATGTTTTTATCCACAAATTGGGTCCCCAAAATCCCTCCATAGCGCAGGGGTTTAGAGCGGGTGTTGTTCTCAAAGCGGTAAATCGCATAGCCTTTAACCCGGGGGTCTTGAATAGCCTCCCACACGATGATCGCCTGGTTGTCCTCGATGGTGCCCTTAGTGATAATGGGCGTGGGAGGGCGAGGCAGGGTCGCGCCCTTGATAGCATTTTGGGGCAAGACTCCCTCAATGCCATCTTTATCAAAGGCAACCACTTTGTAAAAGCGTTCCACCCCGTCTAAGTCCACATTGTCGGTGTAAGTGTGGTCCCTAACTTGGGCGATCTCCTTGTATTTGCCCCCTGCGTTGTCTGCCGCATAGAGTTTATAGCCTGCGATGTCTGGTTGGCTCAGAGGTGTCCAGCTCACATGAATTTTGCGCGTCAAATCCGTGCTAGCTTGTGTGTCAGCCACAAGGGGGGGAGGGTTTTTAGTTTTACCCACCACCACCGCGCTAGGCAAAGACTTCGCCCCCTCAAAATTCTCCGCGATCACGCGGTAGCGGTAGGTTTGCCCATCCCCTAGTTTTTTATCAAAGTATTCTACAAACAAGCGGTTCTTCACCGCCCCGATATTCACAAACTTGCCCTGTTCGTCTTCGCGTTGGATAATGTATTTAGCGATGCTAGGATTAGGGTGGGGAGTCCAAAAAATCTTAATTTCTCTAGGGCTAGTCATGCTCGCAAAGACGCTCTCCACTGGGTTGATAAAAGAAGTGTTGACGCTAATGGTTTCAGACATACTAGACACCCCACCCTCTTTACCCAAAGTGGCGATCTGGTAGTAATACTGGGTTTGGGGGGTGAGTCCATCATCGTAATAGTGCGTAGCGTAGGGGTTGCGCACAATCCCCACGCGCCTAAAAGTGTGATCGGCTTGCATGCGGTAGATAATAAAGCCCTCGATGCGTTCAGGGTGATCCACAGGTAACCACTCAAAGCCCACAGATTGCACATCGTTGATCGTCTTGATCCCTTTGACAACGGGAAGATTGGCATTGGTGCTTTCTGCACTATGGCTAGCAAAGGAGAGAGTGTTGTTCTTTTTGGGGGTAGCGCAACTCGCTAATAGCAATGCCAAAACGCCCCAAAAACATATCTTCTTGCAAACACCCATGCCAATCAACCCCTTGGAAAAGTTTGTGCGCGCATTCTACCATGTCATCTAAAAGCTTGGCTTTAAACAAGAGGGCTTGCCCCTTTTTAGGGTGAATCAAGTAGAGTAAATAGGCGTGCAACATGGTGCGCGCAATAGGGGAATCCTTGCGCCCATAAAGGGTATCGCCCAAAATATAACGCCCCACACTTTGCAGATGCACGCGCACTTGGTGGGTGCGCCCGCTATGCAAGCGCGCTCCGATGAGTTGGTGCGCCCTACCCTCTACAAGGGGAATAAAGACACTCTTGGAAGGCTTGCCCCCCTTAGCCTTGAGTGCGTCTAAATTTGCCATCTTCAAGCGATTTTTAGGGTGTCTACCTAAGCGGCATTCCACACACATCTGGGCACGCAAACGCCCTTCAATGAGCGCGACATAAAAACGCCCCATCTGCCTATTGGCTAATTGCGCGCTTAAGTGGGCGTGGCTGGCGTTATTTTTAGCGATCACTAACGCCCCGCTGGTTTGTTTATCCAAGCGGTGCACGATCCCGCAACGCCCCACCCCCCCCAAGTTAGAGAGCGCATAACCCTTAGCCTGCAAATACTCCACTAGAGTGGCTTCTTTGAGGCTGGGTGCTGGGTGGGTGGCTAGATGAGGGGGTTTATTGAGCACCAAAATATCCTCATCTTCATACAAACAGGCGATGTCTAAATCTGGGGGGGGGATTAAAGGGGGCGTGGGACATTTGGGTGACAATACCCGCACGCAATCCCCGGATTTTAACACCACCCCCCCCTTAGTGCATGCGCGATCGTTGATACACACCAAGCCGGCTTTGATATATTGCAAGGCTTGGCTTCTGGGCACACCGGCTAGATGCGCCACAAAGCAATCAGCACGCTGGCTGGTTGGCGCGATCGCTTCCTTCATGCTTGTTTTAAAAAACGCTCCAAGATCGCGCACGCGCTCAGACTATCTAGTAGACCATTTTTGCGCGCGTTTTGGCGTTTAGCGCGGGGCAAGTGCCAAGTGCGCTCTAGGGCTTGTGCGCTGGTGTCTTCCTCATCTACAAAGATCACAGGGGTAAAGTCTAGCAAACTAACAAAGTGCAAAACGCGTTGGCGCGTGTCGCTGTAGCGCGCATGGGGCAAACCCACTAACAATTTTGCAGGTTGTTTGTGGGTAAGTAAAGTTTGCAAAGCCCGGCTGGCTTGCTGGCGGCTGGTGCGCACAATGGGCTCAAGGGGCAAGATCACCCCCCCCACATACAAAGCCAGCCCGATGCGCTTCAAGCCCACATCACAGGCTACTAAGGAAACGCTCACGCCAGCACCACACAACCATTACGGCGGGTGATAAGCCCCTCTAATTCGTATTGGGTTAACAAATCCCCAAAACGCGCATAAGCCTGTTCGTAAGTGGGAGCGTGTTTGAAAAACGCCAAAAGGACATCTCGAAGAGACCTTGGAGGGGTTAGGGCGTAATCTTGGGCTAGCTTGGCGCAAAACGCGTCTATGTCATAAATGGCTTGGGCTTTGTGGGCTTGCAATAACGCTTGCGTGCCACCACTCTCGCCTAAACGCTGGGGCAAGACAAATAAGGGTTTTTGGTGGCTCAAGGCTAATTTAGCGCTACTCATCGATCCGCTATGCAAATTAGCCTCTGGGATAATGACTACATCACTCAAACCCACCACCAAGCGGTTACGCTCCAAAAAAGAATGGCGGTAGGGGCTGAAATTCTCTTTATATTCACTCAAAATTAAACCCTCTTGGGCGATGAGAGAAATGACGCGCGCGTTAGCAGGCGGGTAGAGGCGATCCAAACTGCAAGGGGCAATCATAATAGTGTGGGGCAGGGCACTGTATTGCGCAATAATATCCACGCCCAATGCCCCCCCACTCACCACCACCCCCCCACATTTGGTGATTGTCCTAGCCAAGGTAGCGCAAGTGTGTTGGGTGTATTGGCTAGGGGTTCTGCTCCCCACGATCGCTACTTTCAAAGGGGCGTGGAGCAAATCTAATTGCCCGGTGAAATAGAGTTGTTTTGGGGGGTGCTTTAATTTCCCCAAACACATAGGACAAGAATCCAACGCGCGGTAGTCAAAATGGCTTAACATCTAGGGTTGATCCCCTCTTTCTCTAAGATAATTTCTACTTCTAGGGTGTCTATATTGTGGTTAGAATTGGTGCGCACATCGATCTTAGTGGTGTGGGTGTATTTCTGCACCACCGCTAAAATCTCCTTTTTCATCTCTTCTATGTAGGGTAGGCGCGCGCTCCTCTCATAGGCTAGCACGAGCTTTAGACGATCCTTAGCCACGCGCGCGCTATTTTGTCCCCCAAACCATTTATCCAGCAAGGCACTCATGCCAACCAGCCCTTTAGAATCCCTGCCAAGCCCTTCTTGGCTTTGAATTGCGCAAATTCCACTTTTTGACCCAAGAGGCGTTGGGTGATGCGCTGGAAAGCTAGCGCGCTAGGGCTTTGGGTGTAAATCACGGGTTCGCCCGTATTGGTGGCTGAGATGATCTTGTCATCTTCGGGCACTAAGCCTATTAGGGGCAAAGCCAAAATTTTTAACACATCGTCATTAGAGAGCATTTCTTGCTTTTCTACTAGGTCGGGTTTAATGCGGTTGATCACAATGTGCTTTAGCATCTCTTGACCCTCCTTGATCTTTTGACTCTTAGCATCAATGATCCCAATGACGCGATCGCTATCGCGCACGCTACTCACCTCTGGGGTTACCACAATGATAGCGCGATCGGCAAAGAGCACGGCGTGCTCAAACCCACTTTCAATGCCCGCAGGCGAGTCGATCAAGACATATTCAAATTGGCTTTTTAGATTTTCAATCAGGGTTTGCACCTTGTGGGTTTCTAAGATATTCTTGTCCTTACTCTGGGAGGCGGGCAGAAAATACAGATCCTTGGTGCGCTTGTCATTGATGAGGGCTTGGGCGAGTTTGCAATTGCCCTCCATCACATCTACCACATCATAGACGATCCGATTCTCCAAACCCAAAATCATATCCAAATTGCGTAACCCGATGTCAAAATCGATCGCCACGACCTTCTTTTGGTGCATGGCTAGCCCAATGGCTAAATTGGCTGTGGTGGTGCTTTTGCCCACCCCCCCCTTACCCGATGTGATGGTGATAACCACAATCTCTCCTTACTTGAATAAATGCGCGCGCAAATGCGCCCCGACTCTCTCTAGGGGGCTATTTCCTAACGCCTCGCGTTGGGCGCGCAAGCGTGGGTAATTTTGTCTAGCTTCTTGCATGAACGCGCGCGCAAAATCTCCCCCTTCAATCTGGGCTAATACCTCTTGCATGCGCGCCTTGCTCTCTTGATCCACCAGCTTAACCCCGCTTACCAGCCCACCATACTCTGCGGTATTAGAGATGTGCTCTTGCATGCGCGCTAAACCCTTGCTATAAATCAAATCCGCGATGAGTTTGATCTCATGCACGCACTCAAAATAGGCTAACTCCCCGGGATAGCCTGCTTCTAGCAAGGTATAAAACGCCTCTTCTAACAAACGCACCAACCCCCCACATAGCACCACCTGCTCCCCAAAGAGGTCGCTACAAGCCTCGTGCTTAAAGCTTGTCTGCAAAATCCCCACGCGTCCCGACCCAATGGCGCAGGCATAGCTTAAAGCTAAGGCTTTGGCGTTGTTATGGGTGTTGTCCTGTTGCACAGCTAGCAGAGCGAACAACCCGCTACCCCGTTGGTAGTTTTCTCTAAGCGCGCACCCTGGACCCTTGGGCGCAACCAAGATCACCCCCACCCCCTCAGGGGCTTGGATTTGTTTGAAATAGACACTAAAGCCATGCGCAAAGAGTAAAGTTTGCCCGCGTTGGACAAAGGGAGCGATCTCTTTAGTGTAAACCTGGGCGTGGACTTCATCAGGCAACATGCAAGCAAGCAGATCGCAAGTTTGCGCGCACTGGGCAACGCTACACACCTCAAAGCCCTCCCTTTGGGCTAGGGCGATGCTAGGACTACCTGCATACAAGCCAATCTGAACACGCACACCACTATCGCGCAGATTGAGCGCGTGCGCGCGCCCCTGCGCCCCATACCCCAAGACTCCCACGCGTTGGGTCGCCACCAAGCCCACATCGCCCTCTTTGTCTGTGTAGATGGGTAAGAACTCCCCGTCCCTAGACATACACTCCCTTTTTGACTATAATGGTGCATTTTAAAGCAAAGTAACTTAAATCTTGTCTAGGAACTTGGATGCGTCAAGATTTGCAAGTGAGTCAGGAATTAGAGTTTCTGCATAACATGGTGGTGGCGATCTTAGAAGAGTTTAGCCCCGCGACTACACCCCATTTTTTGCGCCTAAAAGCGTTGTTTGAAAACAAAGCCCCCCAAGAGGCGCAGATCGCCTCCGTGTTGCAAGAGATCAGTGCCTCTGTACAAATCCTAGAGGTGATCAAAGCCTTTTCTCTTTACAATATCCTCATTAACATCGTAGAAGAACGCCACAAGCACGATCAACCCTCCTTGCTCAATGCGGCTTACAACGCGCTTTTAGAACAAGGTCTAGATCGCCCCACTTTGGCACGCATGCTAGCTTCGATCCAATTTTACCCCGTTTTCACCGCCCACCCCACCGAATCGATGCGGCGCACTTTCTTAGAAGCCACCCAAGAAATCTATGCGGATTTGCATCTCATCTTTGATCACGCCTGCAATCAAGCCACCGCCACGCGCGCTAGAGAGCACTTAGCCTACCGCTTGCGCTTGCTGTGGAAAAGCCATTTGATCCGCCAAGAACGCCTAGAAGTGCTCTTTGAATTAGATAATTTACTTTACATTTTGGAACACTCTATTTTGCCCAGCGCGCAAGAACTCCTAGCCCAAGTGCAAAAAATTCTCAATACTCCCCTGCAACAAAGCACCTTGCAACTGGGCAGTTGGATCGGGGGGGATCGCGATGGTAACCCCTTTGTGGATAATGCCCTCATCCACCAAGTGGTGGCGATCCAGCATGAGTTTATCCTCAAAGCCTATTTAAAACACACCGCCAAATTGCAACGCGAACTCTCCATCGCGCGCGATTTTTGCCATGTGTCTGTGGCGTTGCAACGGGATTTAGAAGCGCATTTTAGCAAGCTTGATCCCACCAGCGCGCGCCTGCACGCCAAAGAACCCTTTAGGGCGAAAATCATTTTAATGGAGCAAAAACTCAAAAACCGCTTGATCGCCTTGAACACACCCCTAAAGGTGGAGTTTGCCTACCAAGACCCCCAAGAATTGCTAGATGACATCGATTTGCTCTTAGAAAATTTAGAACCCAGCCTCTCCCAGCCCCTGCTAGATTTTAGGCATTTGGTGCTCTTGGCTGGTTTCCACTTGTTGCGCCTAGATTTTAGAGAACATCGCGATGTCTTTTTATACGCCATCAGCGAAGTGTTTTGCCACTTGGGGCTAGCCACTAGCGATTTTTACGCCCTAGAAGAAAACGCCAAGATAGAGATTTTAAACCACGCCCTAGCCCAACCCCCCGTGTCTTTGAGCGCGCTAGAGTTCAGTCCCGAGTGCAAACGCCTATTAGAAGCCTTCACGCACATCGTGTGGGCTAAACACAAGGTGGGCGCGCCTATTTTCCACTCCATTATCGTGTCCATGACCACCCAAGCTAGCGATTTACTCAGCGTGCTATGGCTAGCCAAACAGCACAATTTAGCCACCAAAGATCCCTTCCAAATCCACATCACCCCCCTTTTTGAAACCATCCACGATCTCCAACGCGCCCAAGCCCTCATGCGCACCTTGAGCCAAAACCCCCATTACCGCGCCTATTTGCAAAGCATGCATTGGCAACAAGAAATTATGGTAGGTTATTCCGACTCTAGCAAAGACGGAGGGATTTTTGCGAGCAATTACAATTTACACGGGGCGATCAGCGCGTTGATAGATTTGGGTAAGGAATTAGGGATCGCTTTTTTGCTCTTCCATGGCAGGGGAGGGAGTGTGAGTCGGGGCGGGGGAAATTTGCAACACGCCCTTTTGAACGCCCCTTTACACAGCGTTGATCACACCTTAAAACTCACCGAGCAGGGCGAAACCATTAGCTCTAAATACCTCAATCCCTCTAGCGCGCTGAATAATCTCTCTAATATCACGGGTGCGCTTCTCACTAAAGCCACTTTGGATCGCCACCGCCCCCAAAGAGCCACCCCCTCTAAGACGATGAAACACATCTCAGAGGTTTCTTGTGAGATCTATCGCGATCTCATTTACGCCACCCCGGATTTTTTAGACTATTTTAAGCGCGCTACCCCCATTAGCTTTATCCAAGAGCTCAATTTGGGTTCGCGCCCCTCTAAACGCAAGGAGAGCACACGCATTGAAGACTTGCGCGCCATCCCTTGGGTATTTGCATGGACACAAAACCGCAGTATCTTGCCGGCGTGGTATGGGGTGGGCAGTGGGTTAGAGAGCATAGGGGATTTTAAGAAGTTGCGCGATCTCTACTGTCAAGATGGGTTTTTTAAGGTGGTGCTAGACAACATCGCCCAAGTGCTCTTAAAAGTGGATTTACAAATCGCCCAACGCTACCACCACTTTGCTGCGCATAACCCCAGCGCGTCCCACATTTGGGCTTGCATAGAAAGCGAGTTTGATAAAACCATGCGTGCGGTGTTAGCCGTGCGCGCCGAAACGCATTTATTAGAACAAGATAGCGATGTGCGCGCGGGGATTCTCTTTAGAACTCCCTATATCAACGCGCTCAATTGTCTACAGATCGCCCTCATTAGCGAGTTTAACACCTCCCTAGATCGCCAAGCCCAGCTAAAGACCTATATCCACAGCACCATCGTAGGCATCGCTCAGGGCATGCGTAATACAGGATAGCCCATGTTGAAATTCTCACTTAGTCTCTTGGTTTTGATCTTGCCCTTGCGCGCTTTGGTGGTGCAACTCTCTGCCGATCTCAATTTGTCTAAGAAGACGGGGGCTTTTAGTGCCCAAGTGGTGCTGAAAAACACCCCCCAAACGCGCTTGCTTGTCAAGGGAATCTATAGTATCCAAGCCCAAAAGCTCTTCTTTAACGCGCTCAGCTTGCAAAAGATCCCCAACACAAAAACCCCTAACCCCCCTAAGCC
>NZ_QXQR01000021.1:0-20522 GCF_003660355.1 Helicobacter sp. L8 | reverse complement strand
GTTGCTGCGGGGTGCTTGTTTGGTGGATGATTCTTTGAGCCGCATCCACATTACCATTGATAAGCCTTTGGGCTAGCCCTAGTCCGGGCACATAGCCGCTAATCTTGCCTGCAATATTGAAAAGGTCTTTGCTATATTTGGCTACGCCCTTTATAGCCTGTGCGCCCCCTAGAAATAAAGCGTCCCCGGCAACATTGAGCGCGCCCTGTTCTAGGCTATAGTGCAACATATCCTTAAAGTGCACATCTCTATCTAAAATGTAGGAACTCAAAAGATAGTCTAACCCCCCCCCACTAGCTGCCCCTAAAGCTCCACCCACTACACCCCCAGCTAGAGCGCCATAAGGGTTTCTACTCTTTGCCCCTATCTTTGCCCCGGCTATGGCGCCCCCTAGTGATCCAGCTAGTGATCCCGCATTGGCTTTTAAATGCGTGAGAAAATTGTCTAGAAAGCCCTCGTTAATTTGGTAGGCTTGATCGTCCTTGATCGCATAGATACGCCCGTCCTTAAAGCGCGCTTGATCAAAACCCGCCGCTTCAACAATATTGCTCACCGCGCTTTTGTATGCTTGGGCTTGTTTGGGGTCTTGCCCAAAGATCATACTAAAAATACTCTGACTAGGATCAATGTTCTTTAAAAGGGTGATGTCTCTTTGGAGTGCTTTAGTTAAATACTCTGATTTTTGTTGTTCTTGGTATTCTCTTAAATCCTCAGAATCGCGCATAAACGCGCCATTAAATAAGGTGGTAAAAATATTGCGATCTTTGTAAATCTGTCCCTTTTGCGCCTCTGTTAGGTCTTTAGCGTCCTTGACTTTTAAGATACTCTGGCGTAAGGCTTGCGCCTTGTATTCGTCCTCCCCCTGTGTGGGGCTGAAATACTCAAAAGGGCGAGTTAGCATGTCGCTAATGCCCAAATCACCCATTCTTTTATTAGCTAAATAGTTTTTCACACTTTGGGGTAATTTTGCATAGGGCACATTGTTTTCTATGGCTTGGTTGGTGAGTTCATGGTAACCTATCTCTTGCTGAGTTAGCTCGGGGCTTTTAGAAAAGCCTAGAGTTAACGCGCTCTTTAATTTGTCCCCTAGCCCACTCAATCCCTCTAATTCTTGCGCGCGGGTGTTTAACTCTGCTAAAAACGCCTTGGGGTCTTTTAACTTCTGCTTGATCTGCTGGGCTTGTTGCTTAATCCCCGCTTTGAGTTGGTTAAAGTCTTGGGGTTGTGGGGGTTGTGATGGGGGTTGTGCGCTCTTTTGCGCTTGTGATGGGGGTTGTGGGGGTTGCGCGCTGAGGGGCTTAAACTCAAAATCTGTAAAGTTGCGCATGTCATAATAGGTCGCGCGCGTGGCTTCATTGTGGTTAAAGCCCTGTTGTTGGTAATATTTAAAGGTGGGTTCTAGATTGAAATTATTGGGGCGTGATCGCACAAAGTCTAAAATCTGTTCTGCGCTAAACCCATCTTGCTCTAACTTGTCAAAATCCAAACTTGCCATGCGCGCATACTAGACAAAAGCCCTACAAAAAACAAGGGTTAAAGAAATTGGGGCTTTAAGGTTCTTTGGGTTAATATGCGCGCGCAGTGGTAAATTCTTCTTTGGACGATTTGGAGTAGCGTTAAGCGGGTTTAGGAGCGCAGTGGGTGGCCTCCTAGAAAGGAGAACCTACCATGAAACTATTCGTGGCGTTATTGGTTTTAGTGGTTCTCGTCCAACCGCTATATTAAAACCTCCCTTCGCCCTTAAGGGGCGGGGGGAAACCACTAACGCCATTGTAACCAAAAAATCTAAATCCTCCATGTCCGCTTAGGGGTGTATCTACTCTTTAGAGTGGGGGGGCTAACTCTAGGGGGGGCTATGACATCGCTATGGGTTAGACAACTTGCCAAAGCGTCTATGCAGTCATCCTGCTTATAAGGGCGATCGGGATTAAAGCTGAAGAGTTCTTTTTTGATTTGGTCTTGATTGGTACACGCGTGGGAAAAGACTAAAAACCCCGTATTGTAATAGGGTCTTAGGGCTTTGATTTTATCCACCTTAGAAACTTTGCGGCTAGGGGTGTAGCAATAGACATCATCGCTCAAAGTGGCTTGGTTATTTTCCTTAGCGCGCTGGTTGTAGCGCACTAATTCAACTAATAAGGTTTTTAAACAATACCGCTATCTGTGATACCCTCCGCTCCCTTTCTGCTCCTGCTCTTAAATAGCCTGCTCAAACACTTTAGGCAACTCCTCTTTTAGGCGAACAATGCCGTTTTAAAGTGTTACTTGATTTGATTTCTAAACAAGCGAGTTTTAAACCTTTCTTCAAATATGTGGCTTGCTTCGTGCTTGGAATGAGATAAAGCAATTTATAGGATATTGAGAGCCAAGAGCAAGGCGTTGAGTTACTGCAATTTGGTAGTATAGTTTCTACAAAATCTTACTACCTCTATAAGGATGTATTGATGCTTTATCCTTACAATCCCAACGCTAAACAGCTTAAAGAATTTAGACAGAAAATTCACACACACCCGTTTGTGTTGTTTTGTGATTATGATTGCGATGGACTAATGGGGGCTAGCAGTGTAGTAACTCTTTTGAAAAAATCAGGTATAGAAAGCAGAGTTTATGTTTATAGTCCTAATCGTAATACGCATGGGTATGGTTTGAGCTTAGTAGCTTTAGATGAGATTGTCAATAACGAGTCTTGTTTGATGGCATGTGAATTTAGTTCTCCCCAAAATTCCCTAGAGTATCCTAAGATAAGCTACAAAAATATTCTACAAAAACATGGCAACTTGAAACCCTTGTTAGTGAGTATCGGCTTAGCTGTGGCAAAAGAGAGCATCTTGCAAAAATATTTTAAATTTTTTGGGAACATCATTATCACAGACAATCACACACCTACAAAGACACGGGCTTACCAGTATAATCCTGAAAAGGCGGATATCCATAGTTATAGCGGTTCTTTAGTGTCTTACCACTTTTTTAAGGAAATGCTAGAATTGGAGGATTGTGAAGATGCTTTAGAGTTAGCAAGTGTAGGGTTATTGAGTAGTTATATTCCCCTAGATGATTGTAACCGCCCTTATTACGAGAGACTGCTTAATCCTAAACACATGGCTATCAAACAACTGATCGGCACAGGCAAAAACACATGGGAAAATCTAAGTTATCAGTATGGGTTTCACTTTATTAATGTGATTAATAGTTCTGGGCGTTTGAGTGGTCTAAAGCTGGATCAAAATGAATATAACCACAGTCATTACTATGCTCTCTACTATTGTCTTAATCCCAAGTGTGAGGCTAGCCTTAGCATTCTTAATGACTACAACAGAAAGCGACTTGATTTAAACAGAAAATTACTTGCCGATCTCCGTGCTACAGAGTATGCAGACGGGTTAGTTGTAGCCGGTAATGCCACTTTACCTTTGGGCTTTCTAGGACTCTTGGCTTACCGCTTGCTTGATCGCCATAGAGCTAATGTGGCTCTTGTGTATCAAGTGACAAACGATGATTGTTTTACTATCTCTTGCCGCGCGCGTTTTTTTGACTTGCAAACTTTTTTGAGCGATCAGCAGGCTAATGGACTAGACATAGAGTTTAGAGGACATACTAGGGCATCTGACTTGCAAAGTAACCGAAAGACTTTTGAATCCCTGCTAAATGCCTTACAATGCGCTTTAACAAGAGATCCATTAAAAACAGAGGTTTTACCAAGCAAAAAAAATGTTACAATTCCCAATTTCTCCAAAACAGCTACTTTTAAAAAAGAGATCAAGACTGTTGTCAATGTAGATCCCAATGATCGTTCTGCTAAAGGGCTTAGAGTCTATTTGGATCAGTATGTGAGCGGGCAAGAAAAGGCTAAGAAAATGCTTTGCATGGTCATTGCCAACCACTATAAGCACTTTATGGGTGATGAGAATGCTATGCCCAAGACAAATACACTGTTGATAGGTCCTTCTGGTTCAGGCAAGACCTTTATGACAACGACACTTTTAAAACATTTGGGTATCCCTTATTGCATTATGGATGCTTCGCATTTTACACCAGAAGGCTACCGTGGTACAGACATTCTTAACATGTTTGCTGATCTTTATCAAAATGCTGGGCAAGAAATTGAGAAAGCCCAAAAGGGCGTGGTATTCTTAGATGAAGTAGATAAGTTGGGAATAAAAATAAACGATGATGATTCATTTAAAATGAGCGTGCAGACACAATTGCTTAAAATCATAGAGGGTCATAACATTACCTTTACCTACAATCAGCAAGAAGATGGAAAGACTAAAGAGCTAAAGATGTCTATAGATACTTCAAAAATTTTGTTTATCTTGGCAGGACATTTTGCAAATCTCTATCATAATAAGGATAATCAAGACAGTCAAGAAGAACAAGACACTATAGGGTTTATCAAGAAACCGCCCATTATTAAACCACAAGAGCCCAGTGCTCTTCAAGAAGTCAAGAGCGCTGATTTAATGCGCTGTGGATTGATTAGAGAACTTATAGGGCGTATTCCTGTGCGCATCGTGTTAGAGAATGTGGATACAAAGATGTTAGAGAGTGCCTTTGATCGGGCAATTACTGAGTATGAAAAAGAGTTTTTGAGATATGGTAGCTGTCTTGTTTTTACTCCCAAAGCTAAAAAGATGATTATCGATCAAACTATGCAAGAGGGAACAGGCATGAGAGCCATTGGGCTTGTGCTAACAGACAGATTGCTCCTAGTTATGTCTGACTTGCAAGAACAAAAGTTTGTGGGGCATCAATGTGTCATCACGAGTGACACACTTGTAACGGGCAGACCTCATTTAGTAGTTGAAGGGACGAAAATAGAAGAGATGGATTGGTATGGGGAGGAGTTGGATAGTGAGCATATTTGAATTTGCATATTTTAAATATGCAGCCAGCAAATTTTGGCTGATTAATGCTCGCAATTAATGAATACAATGGCTAGGAACAAATAAAGATGAGGGCTTTGTTATCCCTAACTGTCTTAATTACCAACACAATCTAATTGTCAACGACCCAAGTGGCAAGCATAGACGGCTTACTGCGCGCTACAGAGAGGATGTCATGGGACATGATGTTTTTGTATTCGAGCCATTTAGCAACAACACTCATCACTACAACCCGTTTCACTATATAGATTTTGACCCAAAGAATATTGATTTTTATGGACAAGTGGACACATTGGCTAGATTCTTTTTTCCCAAAGAACCGGATGTAACAGACCTTTCTCTCCACATGACTCGCTCTCTTTTCAATATTTTGCTTCATGTCTATAGAGACTTGCGCCACACGGAGGATGGAAAAGAGTTTTGTAACGAACATAAACTGAACATTCCCGATGCACCAACTTGTCACTTTGTTGGATCACTTGTTAACGGATTCGAAATACCCGGCAAATGCACCGACTTCATATCATCTATAGATCTCCTATGCAAAGAAAATATTCTTACAAAGAATACTATTGAGTATTGGCGGATGATTAAAGGCATGTATAATGTTCCCAACCTCCTAGATGCTAAAGAACGCTATATTGCTGTCTTCAAAACATTTGACGATCCAAACCTACAAAGATTTACAGAAAGTAATGACTTAGATTTCCGAAATTTACGCAAAGAAAAAATTGATGTCTTTTTTACAATTAGCCCAAATGATCAACTCAAAGCAAGTCTCATTACACGACTTTTCTTCAGCAGTCTTATCACTGAAAACTTAAATCAAGGTTCTATTCCACGACGAGTCTGTTGCATGCTAATGGATGAATTTGATAAATTGGGCTATCTAGATATTTTTGCTAGGTTTGTGGGTGGTTTAGGCAATGAAGGAGCAAGTCCCACTATGGCAAGCTATGACATGCGCATGGTGATGATTTACTCAAATGGTGCTCAACTTGAGAAAGACCAACCTTTGGGTTATGGTAAAGATAAAGCTAAATGTCTTAGAAACAATTGTGTCCGTAAGCTTCGTTACAAAAAAAGTTCTGAATTTACAAGCAATATTGAAGAACTTAACAAGGTTTTAGGATCATTAATCACCAAAAAAATCATTGAAGATTTTGAAGACATAGAAAAAAATGATGATTTTATTTTTCTTACCAATGAATGCCCCCCTATCAAAGCACACAAAGCATTCTACTACAAAGATACCTACTTCACGGATCGCCTTTGGGAGATTAGCCCGTATCTTCAAAGTAGGTATAAAAAAGGGGAATTGCCAAACCGAGAAGATATCGAATATGCATCGCAGGAGGGCGAGTTAGACTGCAAACTTAAAAGACATGCAAAACGACAAATTTTAGGGCCAAAATCGGACCTTCAATCGTTAAATTTAATCACATAATTAACGGGTGTTAGTCAAGCTAGGACCACGGGATCATCTTTTTATTCAGGGGGGGTTTTGGGGGCTAAAAGAGGGGAACAAAAAGTGGGCAATAGGGGCTCAACTTCTGCAATAATGCCCATACTCAATAGTTCAGGGATGGCGTTTTTCTCTCCTTAAAACATTAAATTTTTTGAGTCTTAACCGGTTGTAAATTTGTTTGCTATTGTATCCACCCTTGGGACTTGGACAATATTCTTAATCAGGGGGCTTTTAGTTTGGAAGACTTATACTTCCAATTCTAATATTGATTTGAGAAAGGCAAGTGATGAAAAAATTATTGGTAGGGCTTTGTGTGGCTGGTTTGGGGGTCATGTGCGCCTCTGATTTCAAAGGCATTATTGAAAATATCAATGACGCTAAAAAGACCATTACGATCAATGGCATGGTGATTGGTGTGATGCCTTACACTAAAATCGAACAAGATGCTTGTGGTATGGGTTGGGACAGTGCTAAGAAATTTGTCGATCTCAAAAAGGGAGATTTTGTTAAGGTAGATTTGATGCAAGGCAATAAAATGCCTATGGCTGAAGAGATTGAAATCAAGTGTATGGAACACCGCGCTTACTAGCAGAAATTGGAGAGGTGTGAAGGGAGTCAAAATTGCCACCACCTCCTCTACCATTAGCCAAAATGTGCAAAAGATCGCGCAAAATATCCTAGATGAAGCCAATAGCAAGAAGTTTTAAAAGGAAAGTCATGCCCTTGATCCCAGAAGTTGTCGCGATGCAAGAGGAGTTTAAGGCGATTCGCCAGCAAATCCACCAACACCCTGAATTAGGCTTTGAAGAGGTGCAAACTTCTAAGCTAATAGCAGACAAGTTAAAAGAATTTGGCTACCAAGTGCATGGGCATGTGGGTAAAACCGGTGTGGTGGGGGTGCTCAAAAAAGGCGATTCTACTAAGAAAATTGGCTTGAGAGCGGACATGGACGCTTTGCCCATGCCCGAAGAAAATGATCTCCCCTACAAGAGTCAAACCCCCAATCGTATGCACGCCTGCGGGCATGATGGGCATAGCGCGTCTTTGTTATTAGCCGCCAGGTATTTAGCCACCCAAGAGTTTAATGGGACGCTACATCTGTACTTCCAGCCTGCTGAAGAGGGCTTGGGGGGCGCACAAGCCATGCTAGCAGAGGGTTTGTTAGAACGCTTTGATAGCGATATGATCTTTGGATGGCATAACATGCCCTTTGGTGGGGATAAAACAATCTATCTTAAAAGTGGGGCGATCATGGCGAGTGCGGATTGTTACACCCTAGAGATCAAGGGGCGTGGGGGGCATGGGAGCGCGCCTGAAAAGTGTAAAGACCCTATTTTAGCTGCTTCTTTGTTGGTGGTAGCCTTGCAAGGCATTGTTTCTAGGGATATTGACCCCCAACACAGCGCGGTGGTGAGTGTGGGGGCGTTTAATGCCGGGAGTGCTTTTAATATCATCCCTGATCGCGCCATTTTAAAACTGAGCGTGCGCGCTTTGGATACTCAAAGCCAAGAGATCACGGCTAGACGCATTGAGCAAATTGCTAAGGGGATCGCTCTAGCCCAAGGGGTGGAGATTGAGATTAACAAGCAAGCTGCTGCCCCTGTTACAATGAATGACCCCAAGGCGAGCGCGTTCGCTCAAGAAGTGGCTCAAGAAATCTTTGGAAAAGAGGCTTGTTGTTTTGAACACCCGGCAGCAATGGGGAGTGAGGATTTTGGCTACTTTGCCCAGTTGCGCCCCTGCGCTTATGCCTTCTTAGAAAATGAGAACACCCATTATCTACACACCACCGGCTATGTTTTCAATGACGCGCTTTTAGCCCGCGCAGCGAGCTATTACGCCCGCTTGGTGCTGGAGTATTTGGGCTAAAGCACTCACCATTTTGAGGACCTTTGTGGGGGGGGGGGGGGTGCGGGCGTGATCTTGGGTTTAAAAAAAGCGCGTGGAGCTTGTCAAAACCCCTACTTTGCGCTTGTAAAAAAAGACAAATGTGCTAGTTGGGCTATGCCATGCATTGAGATCGCAAGACTAGCTTGAATCTAGTCAAGCCTTTAGTGAATCGCGCCCCAATGACATCCCCACAGATAATCCCTAAGCTAGTTTAGTTTGCAGATCAATTACAATGGGATGAAAAAAGGGGACAACATGACAAATCTAGCTAAAAACGCGTTTAAGGTGGCACTTGTTAGTATGTTTAGCTTAGCAAACATGCAAGCCATCACGCCTAAGAACTTTAAAGCCACGAATTTAGAAGATTCTGAGGCTTACTTTGATATGGGCTTTATGTATTACAAAGGGCAAGGCGTTGACAAGGATTATAAAAAGGCAATAGAATACTACAAAAAAGCGGCTAGTATGGGGAATGCCAATGCCTTTTACAACTTAGGGCTGATGTATTTTCATGGGGAAGTTAGTGTCCATGGAGGCATTGATGCACAAGGAGTGCCCCAAGATTACCACAAAGCCCTAGAATACTTCCAAAGGGCGGCTAGTTTGGGGATTCCAGTTGCCTATAATAATTTGGGGGTGATGTATGAGCAAGGCAAGGGGGTAGCACAAAATTATAAAGAAGCCCTAGAATACTACAAAAAGGCGGCTGATATGGGGTATGTGCAAGCCTATAGCAATTTGGGGGCTATGTATTATATGGGTAGGGGAGTGGCTAAGGACCATGCTAAAGCCCTAGAGTATTACCAAAAGGCGGCTAGCTTAGGGGTAGCTACGGCTTATGTAAATCTTGGGGTGGCTTATGAGCAAGGCAAAGGGGTAGCACAAAATTACCAAAAAGCCAGGGAACACTATCAAAAAGCAGCTAGCATGGGGGTTGTTGAGGCTTATGGGTATTTGGGAGATGTGTATCACAAGGGTTTAGGAGTGCCCAAAGATGATAAAAAAGCCTTTGAATACTATAAAAAGGCAGCTAGCACAGGGAGCGCGATCGGTCTTAATGATTTGGGAGTGGCTTATGAAGAGGGTTGGGGGGTAGCTAAAGATTATTCTAAGGCTTTTGAGTATTACCAAAAAGCAGCTAGCATGGGAAATGCTAATGCCTATGTTGGTTTGGGGGATTTATACCGCAAAGGGCGCGGAGTGCCTAAGGACTACAAAAAAGCCCTAGAATACTACCACAAGGCAGCTAGCATGGGAAACCCCCCCGCTCATTACAACTTGGCGATGATGTATAAAAATGCCCTAGGAGTGCGCAAAGACTCCAAAAAAGCCCAACAACACTTTAAAAAAGCCTGCGATCTGGGCTATAAAAAAGCCTGCGCTAGGGGCAAGTGATGGGGGCTTTGCTTGTAGGTGCAAGAATTGGGGCGGTGGCTATATTGTTTGGGGCATGCGCGCATCCACCCTCAAAACTAGCCAGCCCTGTTAGCTTTGATATTGCCTATCAGGGGAGCGCAGTCAAGACTTATTGGCGCAGACTAGGGGATAAAAATTCTAAAATGCTGGTGTTGGGGAGCAATAATTGGTTTTTTTTGCTCTGGCGCGACACTTTTTCACAAGCCCGACCCGCCACGCGCATGCTAGAACCGGGCACCTACTACCTAAGCTCCTTTGAAGTGCAGGTGGGCGATCGCTTGCTAAAAAGCCAAACCACCCTACCTAGATGGCGTGGAGGGTGGGATTACCAACATAACCGCCCGCTATTTTTAGCTTTCCAAGTCAAACCCCACACCCCTCTAACACTTCCTCCCATTGAGTTAGCCATCACGCACACCCCAAGAGATAAAAAACGCAAAATCAAAGAGAGTTACAAAGTGCGCTTTCTTTTTTATGATAAGCAGGGAGTTTTAATTAAAGGTCCCCTTATTACGCCCCCAAGTCCTCAATAAAAGCATGCCCTAAGCGTGCTACCCCATTCTAGGCAGGGTGATCCCGCTTTGGTGCTGGTATTTGCCCTGCTTGTCTTTATAAGAGCGCGCGCAGATGTTATCCGCCTGCAAGAAGATCACCTGGGCAATGCCCTCATTGGCATAAACTTTAGCGGGTAGGGGAGTGGTGTTGGAGATCTCAATGGTGATATGCCCCTCAAATTCGGGTTCAAAGGGGGTAACATTGACGATGATCCCACAGCGCGCGTAAGTGCTTTTACCCAAACAAATAGCCAGCGCATCTTTGGGCATTTTGATGTGTTCAACGCTATGGGCTAGCGCAAAGGCATTAGGGGGGATGAGCACAAACTCACTGGTGCGCACCTTTTGTACCAAGCGCGCATCGAAGTTTTTAGGGTCTACTACCCCTTCTGTTTGGAATAGCCAAAACTCCTCTGCTACGCGGATGTCATAACCATAACTGCTCAACCCATAGCTGATGATGCCCCTAGACACCTGTTGCTCACAAAAGGGGGTGATCATCTGGTGTTGCAAACTCATGCGCGCGATCCAAGTGTCCTCTTTCAAACCCATGTGCGTCCTTACTTAGTGCGAAATCATGTTATTATACTACAGCTGGTTTCAGCCATTCCAATCTAAAGACGATGCCTATGAATATTAGCGATATCCAGTCCCTCATGTCCTGTTTCGATCAAAGCGGTATGCATTACATGAAACTTAAGATTGAAAACCTCGAACTCATTTTAGACAAGGGGAGTAAGAAAGCCCCCATCACCCTAGAACCCCCCTTGCAAATCCCCCCCACTCCCCCGCTCCAATCCCCCACCGCTAGCGCGTGCGCGTTGAGCCCGACTACAGGGACAGCCCAAGTGTGCGATAACACCAAACAAGATTACATCCTCTCTCCCATGGTGGGCACTTTTTATCGTTGCCCGGCCCCGGGGGCTAGCCCCTATGTCAACCCCGGGGACACCATTAAAAAAGGGCAGACTATTGGCATCGTGGAGGCGATGAAAATCATGAACGAAATCGAAGCGGAATGCGATTGTAGAATCCTCTCCATAGAAGTAGAAGATGCCAGCGCGGTGGAGTATGGCACCCAGCTAGTCAGAATTGAAAAACTCTAAGAGGTCCCCATGCCAGAGACAAGACATTTACAGCGCATTTTGATCGCCAATCGGGGCGAAATCGCCCTTAGGGCGATTCAAACCATCGAATTATTAGGCAAACAATCTATTGCGATCTACTCTAGCGCGGACAAGGACGCGCACTATCTTAACACCGCCAGCGCGAAGGTGTGCATTGGGGGGGAAAAATCCTCTCAAAGTTATTTGAACATCCCAGCCATCATTAGCGCAGCCGAACTCTTTGAGGCGGACGCGATTTTCCCGGGATATGGTTTTTTGAGCGAAAACCAAAATTTTGTAGAGATTTGTAGCCACCATGGTTTAGAGTTCATTGGACCTAGCGCGCGGGTGATGGCTCTGATGAGCGACAAATCCAAGGCAAAGGCGGTGATGAAAGAGGCTGGCGTGCCTGTGATTGAGGGGAGTGAGGGGATTTTGCGCGGTTATGAAGAGGCCTTGAGCGTGGCTGAACGCATTGGTTTTCCCATCATCATCAAAGCGGCTAATGGGGGCGGGGGACGGGGCATGCGCGTGGTGCACGATCCTAGTTTGCTTAAAAATCTCTACTTGGCTGCAGAAACAGAAGCCCTAAGCGCCTTTGGCGATGGGAGTGTCTATATTGAAAAATTCATCCAAAACCCCAAGCACATTGAGGTGCAGGTTTTTGCGGACAAACATGGCAATGTGGTGCATGTGGGCGAGAGGGATTGTTCCACCCAACGCCGCCAACAAAAACTCATTGAAGAAACCCCTGCGCTGGCTTTAAGCCAAAGCGCGCGCGCGCGCTTGCTAGAGATGGCGATCAAGGCGGCTAAACACATCGGGTATGTGGGCGCGGGGACTTTTGAGTTTTTGCTAGATAACAATGGAGAAGACTTCTATTTTATGGAGATGAATACCCGTTTGCAGGTGGAACACACCATTAGCGAGATGGTGAGTGGGTTGAATTTCATTGAGTGGATGATCCGCATTGCCCAAGGGGAGGCTTTGCCACCCCAAGAGCAAATTACCTGTCAGGGGCATTCCATTGAGTGCCGTATCACGGCTGAAGACCCTAAGAATTTTTACCCCAGCGCGGGCAAGATCACCTCTTGGATCGCCCCGGGGGGCTTGGGTGTGCGCCTTGACACCCATGCCTACGCGGGCTATGTTGTCCCCCCCTTTTACGATTCGATGATTGGTAAACTCATCGTGCACGCCCCCACGCGCGATCAAGCCATCACCAAAATGAAGCGCGCCCTAAGAGAGTTTAGCATAGAGGGGATCAAGACAACCATCCCTTTCCACTTGGCGATGCTGGACAACCCGGATTTCAGGCAGAATAAAATCCACACCAAGTATTTAGAACAGCAGAGCTAAGAGAAGTTAATGAAGATTCTTTTTTGCACGGAGCAATACTACCCCCTACAAACCGGCACCGCCACAGCAGATTATGGACTGACTTTGGCTTTGGCGCAAGCGGGCTACCAAGTCTATGTGATCACTAGCAACATGTTTAACCACCAAAAAATCCATAGAGAAGGTGCCAAACACACGGTTAGTAGCGGGAGTTTAGAGCGCCAAGCCACACAGATCGCACCCAATCTCTTTGTGTTAGATTTTCATATCACCCAGGGTAATGGGGGCTGGCAGGGGGAGTTGCAAGCCTATGTAGATTTTGCGCTCTGTTTTGAGTGCGATCTATTGGTCAATGTGTCTTTATTAACTTGGAACACGGATTTGCTGCATGACAAACTCCCCAAGACTAGAGCTAGAAGAAAGATTCTAAGAACCCATGGGGAATACGCTTTCATGAGTGTTTGTTTTGGCGCAAAACGCCTTATTAAGGACGCGCTGAAATTTGTCTTGGTGCGCTTGGGTTTGTGGCGATCTTATGCCTATGCAATCTACCCCTGGTGGTTGCGCCAAGCGCTCACTAGATCTCTTAAACATTATGACACAGTGTTTTTTTTACATGAGGGTAGCCATGGGTATGCTTATCTCAAGCCCTATTGTTCTAAAGTGGGAATCTTACCCAATGGAGTCTTTGAAAAGGACATTTGCGCGCCCAAGATACTAACAAAAAGTCTAGTGGACGCTACAACAACACCACAACCCATAACAAGCGCACCTGATTGCTTGATCAACGCGCCCTATTTGCTCAATATTTCTAATTATTACCAAGAGAAAGGGCAGGACTTCGTGTTGCGGGCTTATTACTTGAGTCTAACAACCATCCCCTTAATTTTTATAGGCTCTTTAAACAGGGATAGCACCCTAGAGGCTTTGCGAGATTTAAAGACGCAACTGGACAAAGAACATGGCTTTAAAGAGGTGCATTTTCTCCACGGCATAGAAAGACAACAGGTGCTAGAATTTTCCAAACAAGCCACGCTATTTCTGCATGGTAGCCATGCTCCTTACGAAGCTTTTCCCATGGTGATTTTAGAGAGCATGCAATTTGGCACGCCCTTTATCTGCACAGATGTGGGCAATGTCAAGGATTTATGCGCGCGCCTAGTGGTTGACACGCCCGAAGAAATGGCTCAGCAGATCAACACTCTGCTAGGCGATCCTAGCTATTACACCCAAATTGCCCAAGAATTGCACGAAAAAGTCAAACCACTCGCTTACGAGAAAATCATTGCCAAGTTAGAGGCACTGGTTTAGTGTTAGGGATCACGATATACTTGTAAAAAGTGGTGGTAAAAGCGTTGCGCGCGTCTTTTCAAGCGCAACAAGTGCCACCATCTGGTTAGGTTTCTAAGGCGTGTAGCGCGGTAGGTCTTCTGTCTAGCGTCTGTATTATCGGATGTGAAAATCGTGGAGCTGGAGTGGTGTTTGCTAAAACGCACACTCAAAGGGATATAAGTCAAATGCGCGATGGAGTGGCGGTGCACTTGGTTTAAAAATTGATCCACAGGCTCTATAAAACGGGCACTAAAACTCACAAAAGCCTTAGCCGCTCTGGGGGTGAGATAGTAGGCGACCGTGCTATCCACTTCATAGCTTGCAAGTAAAAAATGTCCTCTTAGCAAGGTTTCTGTTTTGGGATTGGTAGGCACACAAGCAGATCCATCTAAATTGGCGATAGCGCACACGCTAGGATCAGCTTTCCAAAAATTCCCATACAGGCGCACAAAATCAAAGGGAGAGTTCAGACAATCTAGCAAGCTCTCATAAAAATTAGCTTGCAATTCAAAATCGTCTTCTAGAATCACAAGTGGTTTATTAAGCGCGATACACTTAAGCCAAAGTAAGTAATGGCTAGCATAGCACCCCAATTCTTCAGCAAATAGTTCTCGACCATATAAACCCTTGTACCAATCACTGCTTTTAAGCCATTTGGAAGAATAGGAGTTTTCAATTAAACCAGCATAACCCAAATCTGTCTTGAAATAGTGGCTATACTTATCAATAGCGTCAAAGAGGTGAAAATTAAAACTCAAAGAGTAGTGATGCGCGGGCGGGTTATCTACCACAGCTTGGCAAGTGGCGCGTCTAGAGCTTTTGCTTAAAGACACAATGAAAATATCTAAGGATTCTAACATGCGCACCTTTCTACAAGATTTAGTATAACAAAGCCTAACTAAAGTGGATAGGATGTTATAATGATGCCAAAGGAGTGGCGTGAAAATTCTCTTCACCACAGAGCAATACTACCCCCTACAAACGGGGGTTAGTTTAGCCGACCATGGTTTGAGTGTCGCTTTAGCGCAAGCTGGGCATGAGGTCTTGGTGATCACGGGGGCTCGTTTCAACAACCAAAAAATCCACAGGGAAGGGAATCTTAAGCGCATTTCTAGCGGTGGAATTAACAAAGACGCGCGAGAAATTAGTCCTAATTTATGTGTCGTGGAATTTGATATCTATTGGGACTGGCAACAAGGGCGCGTGTTAGGCGAGATCGAGGAGTATAAAAAATTTTGCCTCTCTTTTATGTGTGACTTGCTCATCAGCTCTGGTATTGTGGGCAAATGGAATTGCGATCTGTTCTACGATCTGCTTGCTTTGTGTCAGGCTAAAAAGAAAATTTTAAAGAGCCATGGCGAGTTAGAATTGGTGCGCTTTTGCCCCCCCATTAAAACACGCTTGAAGCATGCCTTGAAATTTCTCATTTCCGGTTTTAAGTTTAGACCCTCCATGTATATCCCCACATTGCGCCGCCAACTTAAAAGCCACCTCAGACATTACGATCGAGTGTGTTTCTTGCACAAGCGTAGCGATGGGTATAATTATCTCAAACCCTATTGCCATGCGGATATCTTACCCAATGGGGTGTTTGCTAAAGATATTACCTCCCCCAAGACAATCCAAGCATCCTTGTTAGGCGCGTTTGTGCCTAGCACAACACAAAAGACCCTTGAAACTCTCATGGGCGATCCCTATTTGCTCAATGTTTCTAATTATTACAAAGAAAAGGGGCAGGATTTTGTGTTGCGGGCTTATTATTTGAGTCTAGCAACCATCCCCTTAATTTTTATAGGCTCTTTAAATAGCGATAATACTTTAGAGGACTTGCAAGATTTAAAGGCACAGCTAGATAGAGAACTTGGTTTTAAAGAAGTCCATTTTTTCTACCAAATAAAAAGAGAGATGGTCTTAACCCTCTTTAAACAAGCCACGCTATTTTTACACGCCAGCCAGCAAGAATGTTTCCCCATGGTGATTTTAGAGAGCATGCAATTTGGCACTCCCTTTATCTGCACAGATGTGGGCAATGTCAAAGATTTATGTGCACCCCTAGTGGTTGACACGCCCGAAGAAATGGCTCAGCAAATCAACACCCTGCTAGGCAACCCCCACCAATACGCCAGCTTTTCTCAAACCATGCATGCTGTCATTCAAGAATACACTTACGAAAAGATTGTAAAGAGTATAGAAGAGATGATAGAACAGAGCTAATGGGTGGCATGCTAACTCCTCAAGCGCGTTAATCCACACCACAACGCTTTTGCACAGGGAGAGATTGGAGGGGGATTTCAGGGCTTAAAGATGTTTGGGCTAGGGCTTAAGAGTGTTGTTAACTTTGAGAGATTATAATGCCCTTTCGTGTCTAAAGGACAGGTGGGTGAGTTGGCTGAAACCACATCCCTGCTAAGGATGCGTAGCTGTAAGGTTACCGAGGGTTCGAATCCCTCCCTGTCCGCCACCCCCCTTTAAATTTTTGGAACAGCTTTTGCTGATACTTGGCATATTTTGCTAAAGGAAGCGCATGCATTACCAACTCAAGTCTCCCATCCTAGGCTTTGAAAATATTATGGAGGTCGAGCTCACTAAGATAGACGATCTCTTCAGCAAGGTTAGTAGCCTAGATGGCAAGATCAGCCTTATCTTAGCCAATCCCTATAAGCTTAGAGAATACAGCTTTAGTATCCCTAAGTATATTGAATTGCTCTTAGAATTGGACGCTAGCTCAGAAGTGGAGGTCTATTGTGTGGTGGTGGTGCAAAAGAATTTAGAGGATTCGATGGTGAATTTTCTAGCTCCTCTCATCTTTAACCCGCGCAATGCTTATGCCGCCCAAATTCCCCTATCCATCATGGATTACCCGGATTTTGGTTTTAGAGAAACCATTAAATCCTTTGTACCACCTGTGCAAGCCAGTGTGCGTGCTAGCTACTAGCCGTGTTTGCTATCAGTGGTGGGGGAACAGGGGGACATTTGTGTGTCGCCAAAGCCTTAGCCCAAGAATTGCTCAATCGAGGTGAATCTCTAATTTATGTGGGTAGCACGGCCGGGCAGGATCGCGCGTGGTTTGAAACAAGCCCCTTATTTGTAGAGCGTTATTTTTTAGAAACCAGTGGGGTGGTTAATAAGAGTTTTATGAGGAAAATCCCAGCCCTTTGGGCGCAACTCAAAGGGGCAAAAAAGGCGATGGGCTTACTTAAAACCCACCGCGTGCGCGCGCTCATCAGTGTGGGGGGCTTTAGTGCTGGACCGGGGAGTTTGGCGAGCATTTTATCGCACACCCCCTTATTTATCCACGAGCAAAATGCCATCCAAGGCGCGCTCAACAAATACACAACCCCCTATGCCAAGCGCGTTTTTGGCAGTTTCACCCCCCCCAAACCCAATCCCAAATTCAGCCAAACCCCCTACCCCGTGCAAGAAATCTTTTTTGAAAAGGCGCGTATCCGCCACAAGATTGAAACAATTTTATTTTTAGGCGGATCGCAGGGGGCGAGCGCGCTCAATGATTTCGCGCTTTTATGTGTGAGAGATCTCCTCCAAAGGGGCTTGAGAGTAATCCACCAATGCGGGGCGCATCATTTCGATCGCATCGCCACTTTATACAAGGGTTTGGGTATCTTAGAGAGTGTAGATCTCTTTGCTTTTGAGACGAATTTGGTAGAAAAAATGCACCAAGCAGACATTTGCGTGAGTCGGGCAGGGGCTAGCAGTGTGTGGGAACTTTGTGCTAATAATTTGCCAACCCTCTTTGTGCCCTACCCGCACGCAGCCACAAACCACCAATATTTTAACGCGTTAGAATTCGAACAAGCAGGCTTGGCTAGGATTGTCCCCCAACGCGCCTTGCGCCCCCCCCAACTCTTTGACTTCATAGAGTGGTTGCAGACCCCCCAAACACAAGGACCCTTGATTTCTCAAGTGAGTTGGGGTTTGAGAAATAAAATCTCTAGCAATGGAGCGCGCGTGATTGTAGACCAGATCCTAGCTGATCTTTCCCCTCAAGCGTAAAACGCATCACTGGAGGTTTTGAGTTTAGAACGCGCGATTAAAATATCCGCGATGTCTTCATCAAAAAATTCCAACACACTAAAGAGTAACAAAAACCCCCCATACAACAATAAGGCATAGAGAATACCCAACCAGGGCAATAGCACAAAGGGAATGAAGATAGCTAAAATCCAAGACTTAGCGTTCAACCATAAAAACTTGTCTTTCATGGAAATCTCTTTGAGATTAGGCACAGAGATCACCAATACCGGATAAGCTAAGCCCATCAAAACAACCCCATAAACCACGAAGCTAGAGCGGGGGCTTTAAAAAAGAGCATGATCCCCAACACCACGCCTAAAATGGTGAAGAAAATCTCACGCCAACGATCTAAATTGCGCCACACATAAAAGGCTATACCAATAAAAATTAGCATCAAAATCCCCTTAGCCGTGTTGCTCTTTAATTGCGCCTCAATCGCGCTAAAAAAATCCTCCGTTCCCTGTGCGCATAACACCCCACCTCCTAAAACCCAAAGTAGCCAAAAACGCCTCATTTCTCACCTCGCATTCGTTGTTACATGGTGGCACATGCACGCCCACATTAGGATAAAGGTCAATACACAAACCCCAGCCCTGCATTGTATCCTAATCCCCTAATAACGCCCTTTTATTTTCTATTAAATCGCCATGTCTAACTTTAGCTAGCCTCACTGAGGAGAGGGCAATTCCTAATTTCTTTAACTCTCTTTTAATCCACAATCTTAAGGGGGTAATGGGAATCCCTACGCTTAATAATAGAGAATTACCTCAAAAAAAGGCGGGGAAGTTTTACAGGCGACTTACCCGAACTTCCAACAATCGCTAGGTCCGCAAACACATCGCATTCGTTTACTACAGCGTTGCGCAGCGGGGTAAATCTTAAAAATCCTAGCACAGTTCCGCTTAATTGGCAAATCCTCAAAGAGGGCAGGACAGAAGGCTTAAATAAGACACGGATACTAAAAGCCCTTTTTAGGGCAAGAGAGTTTAGAAATAGCGCACCTAGTGTGTATGAAGTGCGCCGCCAAGAGATAAGCCGTTTTGCAGGGTTATTGCAACTAGACTACCAAGCCCAAGCCAGCGCGCTTTTTAGTAAAGCCAAAGAGCAAGAAGCAGACTTTAAACAACTCTTAGAGGGGTTAGCCCAGCCTAGTAGCCAGTTAGAGGCTAGCAATGTCTTAAAGAGTGTGGGGAGTATTGAGGAGAAACTAGGCTACTATGGCGGAGATAGCACAAGAGTGGATGACTTGTTAAGAGGGGCGATTGTTACAGATATTGAGAGCATTGGCACGGAATCTAAGAACATCTTAAAGAACTTGCGTAGCAATTTGTTTATACAAGACATCAACCCTAGATTTATCTAAACGCAACAGGGCTACAAGGGCGCGCATATCAATTTTACTTACAATGGCGTGCCTTCTGAAGTGCAGTTACACACGCCCAAGAGTTGGGCAACCAAGAAAAAGCAAGACCCCCTCTGTAAGGCTAAACATAGACTCCAGCTAAAGGGTGTGCATTGATGATAATTTTTTTCATGGAAACCACTTATTTAGAAGGGCAGGTAGCGCAAGACTAGATTCCTTGAGATAAAGCCTACCGATACAACCACAAAAAGTGTTCTGGATACTCCCGCCAACGCCTAGAAGTTACCTTGTTGATTACGAGCATGATCAAGATCATAGGAACGAGCTGACAAAAAACTAATACTACCGCATTGGGCATCCCCCAAAAAGTAGCAAATGCCCAATACACGGGCACTACTCCAAAGAGAATAGCAATGGCAAGGGCAATCGAATCATCAAAGCGGGTTTTAAATACTTCCCTCTCTTGCCAAAACAAGCCTCTCCTAAAAGTTCTCCACACCACAGCGCAAACCACAACCATAAGGAGTTTTCTGGCAGTGCTATATCGCCCCTACTAATGGATATTGCCGGCAAAAACACGCTCATGCGCGCAAAATACCGCCCCCTGTCGCGCATGGTCCATCTTCTAGCCCACCGAGCCCACCAAGATTTAGGCTTTTGCATGCTAGCTCCTTAGGGAATAGGGCGATCAAACCCACTAAAATCCCAACTCCAAGCAGGCTCTGGTCCGGTTACAGGTCTGGGCTCTGGGCGTTGGCTTTTTGGGGGGAAAAATGATCTTTAAGCAAAGCAGACACGCCCAACACCGCTACCACAGACACTGCCAACACCAGCTGTTTTACAATCTTGCGCATCTTAGCACCCTGTAAAGATTTGTGCCACTAAGATAGCATGTGAATAGTTTAAATCATGTTAAAATGGGAGGTAATAATAAGGCTTAAGCAAGGAATATATAAAAATGAGAATTATAAGCGACACCAAGTCTCAAGGAAGCAAAGCATATACAGAAGTATTAAAAAACTAAAAAACACTTTAAAAAATCCCCCGCATCACCCTACTTTCCCACCCTTGCAAAGGGCAGTATCATCGGCGTTAGAGAGCTTGACTTCCAGGTTCGGGATGGGGCTGGGTATTTCCTCT
>NZ_QXQR01000020.1:0-21173 GCF_003660355.1 Helicobacter sp. L8 | reverse complement strand
AAGCCTCAAAGACGCGTCCTATTGGTAAAACTTTCAAGTTACTCACATTTGCTTAGGCAAAAGCGCATTCTATCGTTGGAAAGCTTAAGGGGGGCTTAGAGTGCGTGAAAAGATCCAAGAGTTTTGGATAAATAGCGTATTAAAAAAGGTCGATTTAATGGCTAGATTTTGGTTTATACAACAAGGATTTGTATGCACTATATTATCTATGGTATTTTGATTTGGATTGGGCTAGAGTTTGCAGGTGTGATTTTGGGTTTGATCTTAATGGTGCTGGGTAAATCTTTTTTCTTTGTGCTGGAAAAGATACTAGATATTTGGTTGTTTTTAAGCCCCACAAGAGAACAAAACACCTCCAAAGATGCGGAAATCAAATTAATAGAGGGTAGAATTAATGGAATTGATCATAACAAAGCAGATAAAAAAGACATTAAATACAAAGGAGGATGTGTGGCAAAATCTAAAAAGCCCATGGGTTTTTATGAATTAAAAAGGCATTTGCTCATCCAAAGAGTGGGCTGTCTGGCTTGGATTGCCGATCACGCTTATAAAAATTTTGGCTGGGTTGCTTTAAAACCCTTGCATCAAGCCCAAAGCGCGCGCATCAAGTTAGACACTCTCATAGAGGATCAAGATCGCTATATTTTAGAGGGGGCAGAAGAATTAGAGTGGCTACAAAAATACCCTTACAGAGCGTATTACTTTTTTGGGGAGATTTGCCAGCAAAGGCAGGCAACCCAACAAGAGATCACCTTTAAAAACAGCGCAGAGGTGCTAGATTTTTTACTCAATCTTTATAAACCCTATGCCCATTTTGATCCCAAATTTTCTCAACACCAAACAATGGTGAATTTGAACTTAGAGGTAGAAAAAGAGAAAAATCGCGCCCAATTCTTGTATGAAAAAACCTTACAATCTTGGTCTTATTCTTTTGAAAGTGCTCTGAATAAAATTTGCCTTAAAACCCCCACGCAGGTAAAAATCCCTCTCCAATCCCTCCCCTTTTGCCCCAAAACTCTCACCCCCGTGCTAGAAAAATACCGCTGGGGCGATGCCTACATTTTTCAAACCACCTACACACCCCCGCCCAATTTGCCTAAGTTTGATCCTGAAATTTTGCGCGCCCATCTGTCTAAATCTCTTAAGTTATGGCAAGAACACTTAGAAGAATGTATGCAAAATTTAGTGCCCCCCCAAAGAAAGCCAAAATTCAAGCGCAATGTGCGCAAACAGCTTGCTAAACTTTGCCTGCAACAACATTGCGGTTTAATCACGCCCGAGTTGATCGAGCACTACAAATTAAGCGACCCTGAAGACCCCGAAGTGATCAAAGCAGTCGCTCAAGTCTATATTGCGCAAAATTTTCCTAGTTGTAAGGATAAAATTACTATCCCCCAAGAGAGCGAATTTTTTGCCCTACGCCGTTTCACTTTAGACAACCAAAAATGCTACTACTTAGAACAAGCCCTATGGGTATGGGCTTGGCAACGCCTGCTAGAGATTTTTAATGGTTCTTTAGAGATGCGCGCGATTCAAGATCAGCTTTTAGCGCGCTTAAGCCCTGAGCAAGCCCTAGACTTCCAAAAGGCGTTTTTAGACAATGATAGCGAGCAATCTCATATCCCAGAATGGGGTTTAATCGCTCATTTAAACCTACCCCTTGCGGTGTTTCAGCACAATGAAAAAATTTTAATCACCAAAAACCCCGCCTTTCACCCCAAAGACTTTTTACGCCCAACCCCCCTTGATAACGATTTTTCGCGCCTTTTATTCTTCTATGGGCGGGTGCTTGATGAGGAAAATATCGCGGATTTTTTGCATAAAATCCCCCCCTATGCGCCTAAAAATTTGGGTGTGCATGCACTTAAAATCTATTTGCTCCAACACCAAGCGGGGCATTTGTGCGAGTTTGTCGATCAAGCCTATAACAACTTTGGTTGGGCGCGCTTAAATGCCGCGCAACAAAGCGTAGCGGTTGTCCTAGCAGACATTGCGGACAAACAGCTAGAGCAAGGTGAAGAGGTGCATTACTTTTTTAGTGGTGTTTGCCAAGAAAGGCAAGACAAGCAACGCAGCATTAACTTTATCAATGCCAAACAAGTGTGCGATTTTTTAATAAAGTTGTTTAAACCTTATGCGCTTCAAGACCCTAACCATGCCTTGCACTTGAGAGCTACCCATGACACCATGAAGCATGTATATGTTGTAGATGCAGAGCATTTTGATGCGCGTTTGTATGAAGAGATTCTCAAAGAATGGGAGCTAGACTTTACAGACCGCTTAAAGAAAAACCTGCAAATTGCGCCCGATTGTGCCAAAATCTCTCTAAAAGCCATGCCTTTTTTGCCTAAAGAAGCCGCCCTAGCTCTAGAGCTCTACGCCCAAGAGGATGCCTATGTTTTTCAAACCACCTACACCCCGCCTAAAGACTTGCCCCCCTTTGATCGCCAAATTTTACGCGCCAATTTAAAAGAGTATCTAAGGATTGATCAAGGGGCGTTAGCAGGCGTGGTCGATAGCCTTGTGCGCCCCAAAAATAAGCCCCAACTCAAGCGCAAAACCCGTAAGCAAATCGCTAAACTGCGCTTGCAAGAAACTTGTGGGATATTAGCCCCTAAAGATTTTAAAACCTTTCATTTAGACCGGCCTAAAGCGCATAGTGTTCTACACAGGCACCGCTTTTACTATCAGGGGCAAGAGCATTATTACTTTGAATACGCTCTCAATATTTGGGTGTTGCAACGCTTGTTAGAGATTTTTAACGGCTCTATGGCAATGCAAGCAATCGAGCACGATCTATTAGGGCGTTTAAGCCACACACAAGCCCTAGAGTTTTCAAAGGTCTTTAGCCAAAAACACGCCGGGATAGATGGCACCATAAACGCCCTTGCTAGCCATTTGAGCTTGCCTGTTATGCTTGAAAGTGGTGGTGTGGTTGTGCCCAATCCTAACTTTAAAGCCCATGTTTATTTAAGCCACAGCCCCCACAACCTAGAGTCTTTGCGCTTACTCTTAGATTTTAAAGAGCACCACAAAGAGCCAAGAGAACCCACACTCCCGCTATCTTTTGTCCTAGTGTCCAAGGAATTAGAAGAGACATTTAGCCAGTTGTGTGCTAAAAAGGTTGATGTGTATGCAGAGGGGTTATTTTTTGATGATAAATCCGCTTTTGCCCAAAGAATCCTTGAAATGCAGTGCCAATTCCTCAAAGAACACACCAATTTTGAAGAGAATTATTTAGAGTGGTGTTTGGCTTATGTGGAGAGTGTGGGCGTGTTGGAGGATAAAAGGGCGTTGATCCAAAAGATCGCAGAGGCGCAACAACGCTTTACCAACGAACAAGCCACGCTAGAGAGGGCGTTTATTGAGTGGTGGGTTGAAAATGTAGATGCAGAGTTAGAAGGTCTGTTTTTTGATGACAAGTTTGCCTTTTTTCAAACATTTCTTGCCATGCAGGCGCAATTTTTTAAGCAAACCCTACCCACCCCCCAAGAACCAAAGATCACAACCCCCCCACAAGAAAGCCCGCCTAAAACCCCCAAACAACCACAACCCCAAGCCTCCCAACCCCAAGACAAATACTCCCCCAAAGCCATTAAGGCTTATTTAGATCAATTTGTGATCGGACAGGAGAATGCTAAAAAACAAATGAGCTTGGTCTTTAGCGATCATTACAAGCGCATTAATGGACAATCCAGTTTAGAAAAAGCCAATGCGATTTGTATCGGACCCTCAGGCAGTGGCAAGACTTTTTTAATTGAAATGGCAACCAAGTATTTAGACATCCCCTATTGCATCGCCAATGCCGCCGCTTTCACCCCTACAGGCTATCTTGGCAATGAAACTAACCAGATGTTTGCCACGCTTTATAGCAATGCAGAAAAAGACATTGAAAAAGCCCAAAGAGGGGTGTTAGTCTTAGATGAGATTGACAAACTAGGGCAGGGGAGTTGGCATGACAGAGAATGGCGCCAAGGGGTGCAAAATGAACTTTTAAAGGTGATTGAAAAAGGGATTGTAACTTTTGAGTATGGGGGTAGAGCCAGCGGACAAACCATTACCCTACAAACCGATCACATGCTCTTTATTGTCTTAGGGCATTTTGAAAAGTTGTGGAAAAATAACAAGTCTCATCAAAAAATCCCTAAATTCAGCAATGAAGGCTTGATAGAATGTGGGATGAAGCGCGAATTTTTGCGCCGTTTTTCTATCAAAGTGGTTTTTGAGCCAGTGGACATAGACATGTTGACTAAGCTTCTAGATCGCCGTTTAAAACCTTTTCAAGAGGAATTTGCCCAAGCAGGAAGTGCTTTAGAGTTTAGCCAAGAAGCCAAGCGTGTTTTGATAGAAGAAGCCTTGCAAGGGGGGATTGGCATGAGTGGGCTAGATCAAAAACTCCATGAGGTCTTGATGCCTCTGCGTTTTGATATAGAGTGCTACAGAGGATTTAAGTGCCTCATCACGCGCGACACCCTAAGAGGCGGGTGTGTGCAGATGGTGGGGTTGGAAGGAGAACTCTAGCGCGCTTTTAAGAACCAATGAAGCTTTGTTTTCTCTACTCTGTGCTTTAAAGAGATTTTCTAATTTCAAGGGTTAGTTGTGTTAAACTAGGGCTTTTAGTTGATTTTGAAGAAGGAGAGCTATGTTAAGAGATATGGCTTTGCGTAATAAAATGGTTCTTGCCATTGGGTCGGCGTTGGTGGTGTTGGTTGTGGTGATGACCTACATTGTTTCCTCTAAGGTGGAAAGGCTCTTAGAAGAAGAAGCTCTCAACCGCTTACGAGCACAGGTGCGCAATGCCGGTCAAGGGGTGCAAGATAGCATCACGCGCTCGCTGGTGCGCTTGCATATTCTAAGGGCTGCTCTATTAAAAGATTCTTCAGATATTGGCTTTGATAAAGCCCTCTTGAGCGAATATGTCTTCTATACTAGAAGTGTTTTTGCCCTCTCCATTGCGATGGAAGACGATCATAAAAACGCCCTCACATTTGACAAAATCACTAGCCAAGAGGACAACCCCAATAGTCTCACTGGATCGGGCAAGATTGAAGTTACTCCCGCGCCCAATCTCTACCAACACCCCCTTTATTTAGCCACCAAGCAAAAGAAAGATTTTATCTTAGGCAAGCCCTATCTGCGTAAAATGCAAGATGGGAGCACCATTTATGGCGTGGACATCGCGTGTCCCTTAATGGATGATAAAGAAGTGTTCAGGGGGGCAATTCTCGTCTTTATCAACATCGATCGCTTTGATTATGTGCTGAAAGCCTATGGGGTGGGGGATACCAAGTTCAACCTAGTTGCCCAAGATGGCACCTCGCTTGTGGTCGCTGGTAATAAACAATGGCGCAACCACCCTTGGAAGGAGATTAACGCTGATTTCAGCGGGCGGGCTTTGCCCATAATCCAGCGAGGGGAAAGGGCAGTGCTCCGTGTGCATTCTATCATGAATAACGAATTATCTTATGGAGCGGTTTTTCCTTTCAGTATTTTTAGAGACCCTTCTAAAAAATTCTACTGGGCTGTAGTGGGGGTGCGTAGCGAAAAACGGGTGTTTAGAGATATTGACTCCATTAAAACCACCGTGCGTGTAACGGGGGCTATTGGCTTGATCGTGGTGGTTGGCATCATTTACTGGTTGCTCTATGTGTTGATGAGCAAGAGAATTAACAATGTGTCTGCGAATCTAGAAAACTTCTTTAAAATTCTGCGCCATGAAGTCTCCCCGGATACCATCAAGCTCATTCCTGCCACCAGTGGTGATGATTTAGGCAAAATACAAATGTCGATCAATAGCAATATCCAGCGAGTCCAACAAACTCTCTTGCAAGATGAAAAAGCCGTGCAAAATGGCATCGATGTCGCCTCTAGGGTGGAAATGGGGGATTTTAGCCAAACGATCAATGCACAACCCAATAACCCCTCTTTAATAGAGCTCAAGAAGAATATCAATAATATTATTCTTTACATGCAAAAGAACATTGGGATGCACATGAAAACCATCAATGAGGCTTTTGAACGCTACGCCCAATACGACTTTAGACAAGGGATTGCCAATGCGAGCGGGCATATTGAGGTGGTGTTAGATGGACTAGCCCTTGAAACTAGGCGCATGCTTGGCACTTCTGCGGAGTTTGCTAAGGAATTAGATAGCAAGGTGGGAGTGCTTAATGGTTGCGTGGATCGCCTCAATGAAGTGGCTAATAACCAAAACAAGAGCCTAGATAAGACCATTGGAAGTATCGCCGGGATCACCAGCGGGATTACAGAAGTGGCGCATAAAAGCGAGGGGATGATCCAACAAGGGCAGGATATTAAAAACATTGTGGAAATCATCCGCGACATTGCCGATCAAACAAATTTGCTTGCCTTGAACGCCGCCATTGAGGCTGCGCGTGCGGGCGAGCATGGACGCGGTTTTGCTGTGGTGGCTGATGAGGTGAGAAAACTTGCTGAACGCACCCAAAAATCCTTGAGCGAAATTGAAACTAATATCAATGTCTTGGTGCAAAGCATTTCAGACACCTCAGCGAGCATCCAAAACCAAGCTAAGGAAGTCGAATCCATCAACCAATCCCTAGAGGAATTCAAACAAGACACCCAAAGCAATATTGCCATCGCGCGCGATTCCTTGAGTGCCTCTAAGGACATTAACCGCATTTCTCAAGAAATCCTACAAGATGTGGAGCGCAAGAAGTTTTAAAACAAACCCTGCACAATGGATGAGAGGGCAAGCAAGCCTAAGACAACTAGGAAGGTGTCGCTGAACTTGTTTTGGTAGGGCTGTAGGGCAGGGATTTTATACATCGCATACATGGGCAAGATAAAGAGCATTAAAGCGATGATGGGACCGCCTAAGTTTTCAATAAAATCCAACACGCTAGGGTTAGCATAAGCCACCAGCACCATAGAGAGGTATAAAACCCATGCACGCCTGCTTGTGCGCGCCTGCCCTGTTTGTGTAAAATTTGTGCCACTAAACCGCTCAAGCCCTCTTTAGCCCCGATATAATGCCCCAAAAAAGAAGTGGTGATGGCTAAAAAGGCGATAAGAGGCGCGCTGTAGGCGATGAGGGGGTCATTAAATTTATCCGCAAAATAAGAGAGGATGGAAATATTTTGCGCCTTAGCTGCTTGCAATTGTGCTGGATCCACGCAAAGAATGCAAGAGAATACAAAGAACATCACAAAGACAAAGAGCAACATGGAGGTGCGCCATAGAATCGCGCTGGTTTTGCCAAAGGCTTGCGCGCCATAAGCCCTACGGATACTCAAAGAGTAATTGGAAATGGCGGGTGAATAGTCAAAGGCAAAGACAAGCACGGGCAAAGTGGTATAGAGGATTTTAAGACTATCTGCAAAGCTAGGGAAGATCAAGAGCATGTCTAATCTCCAATAGGGAATGAGATAGAGGGAAAAGAGGGCTAGAATAATGATGAGAGGATAAACTAGGGCTTGGGTGATTTTGAGCATGATTTTCTCTGTAAAGATCAAAGCTAAGACCATCAAGGTGATTAAGCCCCAAGCTAACAAGAGGCGATGGGGGGGTTGCACATGCAATTGCATGTGCATGAAATTTTCTACTGTGTTGGTGATCCCCACCCCATAGATCAAACAAGCCGGGTAAATGGCAAAGAAGTATAAGAAAGTCATCCATTTGCCCAAATTCTCCCCAAAATGCTCTCTAACCACACAGGTGATGTCGGCATTGGACTCTTTAGCGCTCAAGACAAAATAGCTCAAAGCGCGGTGGGCAAAAAAGACCATAGGAAACACGATCACACAGAGTAACACCACGATCCAAAAGCCCCCAAGCCCGGCGTTGATGGGTAAAAACAAAATCCCCGCCCCCACCGCCACACCAAATAAAGATAGCACCCAGCTTCGATCAAAAGCGCGCGTTTGTTTTTTCTGCATAGATGTCCTTTATATCCTCCAAAATAAGCGTATTGTAATTTTAGCCATGTTAGAGTAAGCTTTTTTATCGCTTCCCTAAATTTTTAAAATATCAGTGTAGGTTTGGCTTGCCCCCATCCGCCCCTTAAGGATTTTAATGGCTTACGAGCAACATAAACAAAGAACCCATACCCCCGTAAGTGGGTACCGCATTGAAGAATTGCGCGCAAAACCCACCGAAAAACTCCTAGAAATCGCCAACGAACTCAAGGTAGAAAACCCCCAAGAATACAAACGCCAAGATTTGATGTTTGAAATCTTAAAAACCCAAGTCTCCCAAGGGGGCTATATTCTCTTCACAGGCATTTTAGAAATGTCTAATGAGGGCTATGGTTTTTTAAGGGGGATGGATGGGAGCTTTTCAGATAATCAGAATGATACCTATGTGAGTCATTCTCAAATTAAACGCTTTGCTTTGCGCAATGGCGACATTGTAACCGGCCAAGTGCGCGCCCCCAAAGATCAAGAAAAATACTATGCCCTGCTCAAAATTGAAGCGGTCAATTACCTCCCCCTAGATGAAATTAGAAACCGCCCCCTTTTTGACAACTTAACCCCGCTTTTTCCTACCGAGCAGATCAAACTAGAATACGAGCCTACCAAAGTTACCGGGCGCATGCTCGATCTTTTTAGCCCCATTGGCAAGGGACAACGCGCCCTCATTGTCGCCCCGCCCCGCACAGGTAAAACCGAGCTGATGAAAGAACTCGCACACGGCATTACGGCTAACCACCCGGAGATGGAACTCATTATTCTACTCGTAGATGAGCGCCCTGAAGAGGTTACGGACATGCAAAGAAGTGTGCGCGCCCAAGTCTTTAGCTCCACCTTTGATTTGCCCTCGCACAACCATGTGCGCATCGCCGAGTTGGTGCTAGAGCGGGCTAAAAGACGCGTAGAGATGGGTAAGGATGTGGTGATCTTGCTAGACTCTATCACGCGTTTAGCGCGCGCTTACAATGCGATCACCCCCTCTAGTGGCAAAGTTTTAAGCGGAGGGGTGGATGCGCATGCCTTGCACAGACCCAAACGCTTTTTTGGCGCGGCGCGCAATATTGAAGAGGGGGGGAGTTTGAGTATCATCGCCACCGCTTTAATTGAAACGGGATCGCGCATGGATGAGGTGATCTTTGAGGAGTTTAAAGGCACGGGCAATAGCGAGATTGTGCTAGCGCGCAGTATCTCCGATCGGCGCATTTACCCCGCCTTTGATGTGCTCAAATCGGGCACGCGCAAGGATAATATCTTGCTGGGCAAGGACAAACTCACCAAAGTTTGGGTGTTGCGCAATGTGATGCAACAAATGGACGATGTGGAAGCCCTAAACTTCATCTATTCTAAAATGCAAACTACAAAGGACAACGCCGAGTTTTTAGACCTGATGAATCAGGGTTCTTAGTGCGTGTAGGGATTTTTGATAGCGGGGTGGGGGGCTTGAGCGTGCTCAAAAGCGTGTTGCAAGCGCGCTTGTTTGCTGAGATTATCTACTATGGAGACACCGCACGCGTGCCCTATGGTCCTAAGGATAAAACCACCATCGAGCACTTTGCCCTAGAGGCTTTGGAGTTTTTTAAGCCCTTTGATATTGAAATGCTCTTAGTAGCGTGTAACACCGTGAGCGCGCTCGCTTTAGAGAAAATGCGCGCACACTCCTCTATCCCCATAGTGGGCGTGATCGAGGCAGGCATTCTAGCCACTATCCAGCAATTCCAAGACAAACACACCCCTATTTTAGTGCTAGGCACACGCGCCACTATTGCCTCAGGGCAATACGCCCAGAAACTCCATGCGCATGGCTACTCTAGTGTGCAAAGCCTTGCTACTGGACTTTTTGTGCCCTTGATTGAGGAGGGGGTGCTAGAGGGGGAGTTATTGCAAGCGTGTATGCGCCATTACTTTGAGTCTATGCACAATGCCCCTGCGGTGCTGATCTTAGGTTGCACGCATTTTCCCCTGATTGCCTCCCAACTACAGGGCTATTTTCAAGCGCGTTTTCAACGCTCTTGTGCCTTAGTGCATTCCGGCGATGCGATCGTACATTTCTTGCAAGACACACACCACCTAACCCCTCTAAAGCACCCCCCCAAAGTGCGCTTTTTTGCTAGCGGAGATGTGGAGGCACTTAAAGTTCAAGCTAGGGCGTGGTTGCAAGGGCTTTAGTAGTGTTAAAAGGAGGATGTTTTTGTGCCCATACAACATTTGGTGGGATCGTGGGACGCTAAAAACTCCAAGGGATCGCTTATTTCTAATGTTGGGCGATCTGTTCTATGCGCTTGGGGTCTACTTGGGTGCGCGTTTGTGTGCCTACCCCGGCGTTGAAATTGGGCTTAATGTCATCTGCCCTGACTATAACAAAATCTAAAGGGTAGATGTGGGTGTCGTCTAGGCTAACCGCGCTTTTAAAGCCCTCTAGTTTTTGCATAGGAATGCTTTTGCCTAGCTCTAAATTCTTTTCATTCTCCTTACCCCCTGCTTGGGCTTGCTTGTTCTCTAGGGCTTCTTGTTGCTCTTTGGCTCTCTGCTGGGCTAAAGCCTCTTGTTTAGCCCTGTTAGCTTGCTGCTGTGCTAAAGCCTCTTGTCTTTGGCTCTCTCTAAAGGCTAGTGCCTGCTCTCTAGGGCTTAAGGGGGGTGTTAAAGGCTCTGTGTTACCTTTAGGGGATATTTAGAGTAGGGTTTTTTACACAAAAATACTTAAATATCAATAGGTTTAAAGAATTAATTAAAGAGGGAGAGGTGGAGTTACGAAAACGGGGATTAGGATAAGAAGATTTACACCAAACACCCCGACTTTTACGGCATACTCTTACCATACCCAAATAGCAACGAAGGTGGGAGGTGGAGATCTACGGATTCATTGAAAGAACAAGAGGCGATGCGCGAAAAGAATGTGCGGAGCAATAATCTGCTTTTTGATACTTGTAAATTTATACGGAAAATCAGAGATGATAACAATTGGTATGTTTCAGGTTCTGTAATCGGTGGCTTTGTTTATGATGCGATTGGGAATTGGAGATGGGAAACTGACACCTCTAATACAGATGCTAATTCGCACCGTAAATTTGGAAGACAGCTATTATCAAAAGCGAGAGACTTGAGAAGATCGATACAAATGCCAGGAAGTGGAGATTCTATCGCCATTGAACAAAATGAAGTGAGAAACTTGGAAAAAATTTTGGAATGTATGCTATGTGCCAAAATTTAGAGTATAAAAATGCTCTTTTGCAAGAAATTAAAGAGTCTTACTGCAAAGTGGTTTACAGTAAGATGGCTTTTAATAAAGAGTTTAAAATTAGAGAGGGGAGGTGCAAGTGTTTAAAATGGTGCCAAGTGCTCTTATCCGTATCAACTTTTGTTATTTCGTTGGTTCTTTTTGATTCTGGGTGTTTGTTTTTATTTGTGAAAGCTATATTGCGTTGATGACAGATTGTCAGACACTGTCTAATGCAAACATCAGAGATAAAAAAGAAAAGTTAGATAAAGAACTTGGAGAAATCTATTAAAAATACCCAAAAACGAGTCGCAAAGCTTACAAACAAGCCCAACATGCTCTCAAATCAGAGGGAGAACAATTCTGCTCAGAAGAAGAGTTGCACAAAATATTACCCAAGCATCTAGGAAAGCAATGAAGATAAAATCTTGCGCAGCAAACTCACCACTGATCAAGTGTCCATACCATTTGTCTAAACATATTTTACCCTCGCGCACTAAAGCCCCACAAAGCAGAATGCCTTTCTCTTTAGCTAGAGGCACTTTCTCATAGTAGACCTGTCTTTATCAAAAGCGCGCACTATGAGAGGCAACTATCTGTTGAGATATGGTTTTAAGGTGGGCATTGGTGTGGAAGTAGAGAGATGGGCACAAGAGGTTTTAGCGTGTTATCCTGCTTTTAAGGGCGCGGACTTCCGCTATAGTTAGGCACTCCTGTAGCATAGAGGGGTGGGCTCTACAAATCTATTGGTGTTGTTGCTGAAAATGTGCTTTGTATGGGTTAGAGATACACAACAAGGGAGAGGACACCCACCACTAGCATGGTTGCAAAAGACCCCTGAGCTTAAAACTTCTTTTTATTGACATCATCAAAAATTTCCTTAGCGATGTCATTGACCTTTTGGGTGATCTGGTCGGTGTCTTGGGCGATTTGGGCGTTTTTTTGCACCACGACTTCTAGCTGTTCGACCGTTTCATTCACCCGCTCGATCCCACTAGCCTGTTCTTGGACATTGGCGACAATTTCATCAATGCTTTGGACTAACAAGTTGGCATTAGCTTCTATCTCGCCTAGAGATTTCCCTGTTCTCTCGGCTAATTTTCTGACTTCATCAGCCACCACCGCAAAGCCCCTGCCGTGTTCGCCTGCGCGCGCGGCTTCAATGGCGGCGTTTAAAGCCAAGAGATTGGTTTGGTTGGCGATGTCTTGGATGATGACAATGATATTTTTTATCTCTTGGGCTTGCTTGGTGATCTCTGTGGTGCGTGTGCTGGTGTTTTGCATGGAGGTAGCAATTTGGGCGATTTGCTGGGCAGTCCCTTCTAGGGAGTTAGACTGCTCCACACTGCTTTGAGAGAGGGTTTGCATGGACTCCTTTAAAATCGCGCTTTGGGAGGATAATTCCTTGGCGAAGGCAAAAGAGGCACTGAGCATTTCGCGGATGTCTTGACCTAGCATGTTGGTGGTGATCTCCACTGCGCCCTTAGCCTCTGGGATTTTAGCGGTGAAGTCAAATTTTTTATAGGCTTCAAAAACGGCGTTGATGGTGTCCATATTGCGCCCCACCTTGCGCTCTAGGGTGTCTAGCATGGTGTTGAGCACATTTTTGAGTTCTTTAAGTTGAGGGTTAGCAGGGATTTGTGTGATGCGCGCGCTCAAATCGCCTGATTCGATGATCTTAGCCGTGCTAACAGATTGGGACACCGCCTGTTCGTCCTCATCCAAAGATTTTTGAATCTTTTGGATATTGGCGTTAATGGCGCTCACCATTTGCCCCAGCTCGTCATTGCTCTGCACCTTTAAGAGTTTGAGAGAAACCTTTTCGTGGTTTAAAAATCTAAAAAAAGTAACCAGCCCCTCTAACACGACAGAGAGGCGCGCGGAGATGATTTTATTAGCCAACAACGCCACGCACACCCCCGCGATGATGAGGGAAAAAAACGCGGTCATGATGACAAGCTTGGCGAGTTCATCTCTAGGCTTGAAAATCGCTTGTTTGGGGGCAACAATGAAAACCGACCAAAACGAATTGATGTCGCGCCAGACTTTGAAATTCACCAGCCCGATAAAGGATTCTTGGTGTCTAATATTCATGTAAGGAAACACCCCCTCTTTGTGTTCTTTGGCAGCTTTTAAAATGCTCTCTGTCAAGGGTCCCGGGTTGACTTCCGCCAAAGGTTTGCCAACCATTTTGGGGTTTGGAAATGCGGCGATTCTGCCAGTAGAAGAGAGCACCGCGATAATATCGCCTTGGTAGACTGAGCTGGTTTTATCCAAGATGATCTCTTGGCGCATCTTGGCAAGGTTGATAGAAAGGCTAATAAAGCCTATAGCCTGTTTATACTTGTTTCTAATGGGGATGGTGGCAATGACAGAGGTAATATCATTTCCAGCGATGGTGATATGCATAGGCTCGCTTAGGGTGTCTTTGTTGGCTAACATAGCCTCCTTGACATTGGGATTATTGAAGAAATTAACGCTTTGCTGGGTGGAGAGAGATACAATCCCACCCTCTTGGAACACATTGGTGTCTTTGAGGGCAAGGTAAAAACCCTCAGGGACAAGATGCTCCACATCTTCAGCTTTGGGGATGGTCTTGATGTGGGAGTCTTTAAAGACGGCACGCGGGAGGTAGAGGAAACAATAATCCGACCAATCGGCTTCATCAAAGGCGGTGCGGACGAAATTGATCAATTCGTCTTCGCGTAAAGAGTTGTTGTTAATGGAGGTTTGAATCGTTTCTCTCAAAGTTTCCAGTAGGGCAAAGCCTTGCTTAAACGCGGGGATAACCCGGTTAGCGTGCCTCTTGGCGACATTGTAGAGGGTTTTGTAAGCCTCTGCTTGCAGAGTCTCAGAAGACTTATAAGCGATCACCCAAGAGAGGATGCTGAAAATGACAAGCAAAACCCCGATGATTAGGGAAACAAGCTTCGTCCCAATCCTGATATTGGATAAATTCACGACCTGCCTTTTCTAAATTGTGTGGTTGCTACCCCTAGACTCCATTTTGTCATGCTTTTTAGACAAGGGGATTCTAGACGCAAAATTTTAACATAAAGAAACTAGCTAATGTAAAAGCTTGTGTGCGTGGTTGTAGAGATTATCTCCTATGCTTGCTCCTCTCTAGCGTTAGCTAGAAAATTTAGCCACTATGGGGGATGAAAACTCTAAATTCTCTAAAGTTTTGTAGTGTTGTTTTTACAAAAAGATTGCTACAAATATAGAAGTGTCTAGGAACACCATGCTAACCCCGGGTGGGAAAGAGCGGTCATGGGGATGGCATGGTTGTGATCCAAAAAAATACGGAGCGTTTACACCGGGCGTTGCGTCCTAAATTCTCTGTATTTGGGCTTAAAATCAGTCTGAAACTCCACAAGAGATAGTATAGGGTTGGGCACCTTTGATATCCCCTTCAATTAAAGGAACACAATGTTGCGCACTTGGGAGTAATTACAATCTTTAGAGCGGCATGGGGTGTGTTTGGGGGATATTTTGGGGTGCGCTCTAGCACAAGAATTTAGCACGCCAACACCCTGCACATTGAGGAGTTGCCAAAAGAGGGCTTTTTGCCCCTATGTGGTGTGTAGCGCGCGTAACAATGGCATTAGGGGCTTTATTAAAAAAGACCTCAGCTTTTTAAACCCCGGTAAAACTTTAAGTTTTGTGATGGATGCTTTTAGCGTGTTTTACCAAGAAAACCCCTATTTTACGGACAATAAAATAGGAATTTATAAGGCGGAGTGGGCAAGACTGCCTTTAGCTTCTCCATTGCCAAAGATTTAGATTTGTTTTTACAAAGCAACGACTCTTCAATCATTGAGAGCATTTACCCCGACAAGGCTAAGATCAGCACTCATCCGCCTTTGATCGATCACTGCGTCTATGACTTTGGGGGTTTTATCCAAAGTGGTGTCCTACAAATTGCTAAAGCTAGCCAAGCCATCATCATTCCCTGCACACCGCTTTATAACGCCCTTTTAAAAACCATCGAAACCATCCAAGAATTGCAAGCCTTAAAAGTGCCTTTAATGGTCTTGATCACAGATTACCAAAGCCTAGAGGAAAAAGAACAAGCAAGCAACACTTTGCAATCCATTTTCACAGACCTAAACTTTTTCTTTTTCAAGCACTCTAGAATTTTAGAAAACTCTATGCGTAAGGGACTAAGCTTTAAAGAGTTGTCCATGCAAACACCGCTTTCTAAACTCCATTACAAGACCTTCATAAAAGAATACCAACGCCTTTTAGACACTTTAACACAAGGAGTAAGCGATGAATGAAAACAAAAACAACAATATCCCTAAAACCATCCAAGATGCTTTGAAAAACACCAACAACGCCCAAGAGAACACCTTTACAGCTAAAGACAAGGCTAAACCGGGTAGAAAACCCTTGCCCCCACACTTGAAACAAAACCACACCATCACTTTTTACTTGTCCCAGGAAGAGTACAATACCCTCAAAGCTCTAGCCGACCAAGAAGCTGATAGTGTGAATTTTTTTGTCAAACGCTATGTGTTGAAGAATTTGGTGAAGCGCAATAGATTGTTTTGTAACAAAGCTAACTCCATGTTACATAGATACATAATTTCTGACTTATTGCTTGTTGGTAAGATGCTCCCCATTTGTGCTATATTTTGGAAAGAAAATGGATGGACAAACTTTTTGATCGTGGGACGAGCAGGAGAACAGCATGATCAGGCTGGCATTCCATAAAATTATCCCTGAGTATATCTATTGTGTTTATGTAGTCTACAATATTGGGCGTAAGGTCTATGGAAAATATGCAAAGTTTACATGTCCCATGTTGGTGTTGCAGGTCCTGGCCAACAAACCATATTTAGGCGTGCTTCTTTCTAGCAAAATATGCAAAAATATACAAGTGAAACAATGCCCTATTATTACCTAATTCAGGGGCCAAAGGAATCTTAGAAACTATTGGAGAACAGATTGGACAAGAGGTGATCTAGATATTCCCTCTCCAAAGGCAGGACAACTCTGTATTAGTAAATCAAACACGAATCCTCACCCAAAATAGATTACAAATGTATTGTAACATATTGTAACCTATTCTTAGTTTTTTGCTTTTGCACTGACACTTGGCACTGATATACTCTCAATAGCTTAAGCTAGACACTGTTGCTAAAAACCCTAATAGGCATTTAATCTAAAGAAGCTCAAAAAAGAAACAATCTAGCCATAAACTCCAGCGCGTCAGCCTGAAAGACTTGGTTAAGATAGGGTTCTAACATCTACTCTCCTTTTTGCTATTGTAGGGTATTTGCAAAAGGAAAAAAGGGTTAAAAAGGTTTGACTTTTTAGGGTTTTTTTATTACAGGGTTCTTGTGATGGTGCGGTTGCGTCTAAGTGGCACCCGTGAAGAACTGGGTGTGCCACGCTATCTAATCCTTAGATAGTCGTATACCGGCACCATCTCTAAACCTTGACTTTAAAGCCCCATGTTTATTGTTTAGAGGCTTATGGTGGCGCGTCTAAGGGGACACTAGGTTTAGGGCTTAGCGAGTTCCCGCTACCTTTAGGTGGTCGTGAGCTATAAGTCTTATTCTTTAAAAATGGGGTTATTTTCAAAGTCTGCCATTTTCCTTATACATCGTTTTTAACTTTAGTTCGTTTTTCTTAGTGCTGATGGTCTCTACCACCACTGCATATCCGTCAATCTGTTTAGCGACAATAAACACTTTTTGGTTGTATTTGTCTGTTTCTACTTTATACCTGTCGGCGTTGTTGATGATTTCGGGGTAATGCTTAACATCATTGAGTTCTATTGCTGGTTGTTTGTTTTTTTGGTGGTGCATTGAGCTCAAGCCGTGGTTTTTTTCTACATGTTGTAACGCGCTCCCATTAAAGGTGATTTTTACGGGGTATTTGGGATCAAAACCTAAACTCTCAACCAAGCTTTTATCTTGGGGGGTGAAGTCTCCTAGCCACACCTTGGCGTTAGTTGCTTTCACTCTCTCCAAAAACTCGGGCGTAATCTCCTCTGGGCTAATTTTTCTTAAAGGTCTCTTAGGGTCTAGCAAATCATCACTACTAGGCGGTTTATCCCCTCCATTGCCTCCACTTGTCCCGCCTCTCTTCTCTGCGCTCTTATCTCCTGTGTTTGTTTTAGGGGTTTTCTCTACTTCTTTCTTGACGGAGGCTTTTGCGCGCTCTGCTTGGGCGTATACTTAGCCGGGAACACCGCATTAGCCTTTTGCCCATGCGCTTTCTCCCACTTGGCAATGAGCTGTTCATACAAGTCTTGAATTTCTAACAACTCCTTTTCTTGTTGGGTGCTAAGCTCTTGCATGCGCGCTAAATCCTCACGCATTTTAGGGGTTACCCCCTGTGGGTTTAATTTTTCTATCTTTTTGATAAGGCTGTTGAGTTTGGCTAATCTGGGGCGTATAGGGGGGTAAAAGCCTTCTAAAAGCCCTTCAATACCGATGTGTTCATCAAGTTTTAGACCTATCTCTTTAGTGGCATCAATATTTTCATAGTAATACTTTTCCCTTGTTAAAAAGGCCAAGGGTTAACTTATAAAGTCTTTCATTGGGCATGTATGGGTCGCCCGCTAAAGTTTTCAACTCTTTTGGGGTGAAACGGATAATGGTGTCCTTTTTGTCTTTTAGACGGTTGAATAAACCAAAAAATAAATTGTTCTCAAGCTCACTTAAGGTACCTAGATTAACCTTGTAGATATTGTTGTGCATGACAATTTGCCCTCTATTGGCGATACTTAAATCTTTTGCCAAAACGGGGGCTTTTGTGGGGGTTTTATCCACTGAAGCTAAGTTTTGTGTCTCTATTTCTGTGGGTTTTTTAGCGATAATGTTTAAGTCTTTTGGGGACTCTTGCTCTGTTGTTTCTTTAGTCCGTTCTTTGGATGGTTTTCGTGATGTTGTTTGTGAGGATTGATGTTTTACAATTGATTGTTGAAGTTCTGTAATAGGCACTAGATCCTGTAGCTTGTTTTTTGGATCTATCCATTCTACCCATGTTGTTAAAACACTTTCCATGCTCTTAATACATTCTTTAATGCCATCTCGCAAATCCTGTTCGAGATCATGGCTAGTAGTTTTGAGCGTAACTTTCTCCAATTTCACAATAAGATTCGTGGAGTGTTTTAAAGATTTAATCGCCTCTCCTGAAATATTGAGCTCCCCCTCACCCCATATTGCCTCATTTTCCAAAATAATGGCAACCATTTCTTTCACAATTTCTGTTTTTTTTGCAAACAGTTTTTCAAGCTTGGCAGGGTTGTCTGCGTTTTGTAGCTCCAAAACTTTCAAGGCATCTGTAACATCTCTTAGATCTTTTAGTCGCCTATAAAGTGGGTGTTCTTTGTCCATTTTTACCTATCGCATTTGTAGCTGAAAAACCACTTCATTCATATTTTTTCTTTAAGTTTAAGGCTAAACCTTTTGACAGTTATAACACATTTTTCAAAAAATGTTACAATATACGCAATTTGCTATGACAAAGCCTGTGTTTTAACGCAATTTGTTACAAAAAGCCTCCAAACCTACCTATATATCCATGAAAAACTATAAAGAAAAACTATTTTTAAAAACCGCGCGCGTGCATGCGCGCCCGTGAGTCGAGGCTTTCTTAAATAAAAAAAATTTTGAATTTGGATTAAGATTGGAATGCAGTGCTTAACGCACTGCTTACATTTTGCCTGTGGGGGGAAACCCCCCACACCCCCCTGTGGCTTTTGAGATGAGAGAAATTGAATTTAAAGGGCTATAAAACGCTTTGGGGGTATAGGTAGGGTTTGGGTTGGGTTGAGGGCATGTCGTTGATTGTAGAGCCTCCTAGAGGGGTCTATGAAGGTGTTTTGAAGTGGAAGAGAGTTAGGTGTTCTTTGGAGTGTCAGGTAAAGTGTTTTTGAACCTTTGCAATGGGATTTGTAAGAGTTTAGCTAGTAATGACATCAATGGACTTACACATAAGAATTTTTAAGGGCTTTGGAGAGCTGTGAGGGCAAGATTACAACTTAATAGTCTAGTATGGTTTTTGTCTAATCGCGCTGTATGACACCTCTATGGGGCTGAGAAAGCTATGTATGTTTTGATTGACATACTCACCATAGCTGAAGCTAGCGGCTTTACGGCGCGAGTGGTAAGGTAGGTTGTCTAGATTGTCATCTTCTACGCTCTTTTCTTGGATTTGGACTTGGTGATTAGTTTGTGGTTTTGTGCATTTTCAAGCCTATATACCCCTTGTCTGCTCAAAACTGCTTGCTAAATACACCGCCTAAATTGTGCTTATAGAAATCGCCTTGCATAACTCTTTGGATCGATCGCTTGTTCTCCAAGATACGGACTAGATTAACCATTCTACAGACTTGCGTGTGATCCAAATGAAGGAGAAGCTACTTAAGAATAGTGGAGAAACATCCTTATAGTAATGATGGTTATCTTTCCAAGATGACTTTAGGCATGGTGATTCGCATCATTAAACAAAAAGACTATCCACACGCATTCTCGATGTAGACAAAATCCATTTAAAACACTACGATCCAACTTATAGGCAAGAGAGAATTTTATTCCACAATCTGCACAATCGCTGTTATAATTGAGAGAATATTACAAAAACAAGAATATGAAGAATGGTAAAATCTACCCAAGACAGCAACCAAGACATTCAACTTTCGATAGGCGTATACTCTAACAAAATAGAAAAATTCTTGGACGACCTGATGATAACTTTCAGCGAAAACTTGTCGGAGTATGCCAACCACTTCCAGGAGTGGTTGGTTGGCGAGAGTCCGCCCTACGAATTGTGGGCTGATTGGGATGCATTGCCTATAAGAGCCTACTGAAATCGGTTAAATTTTAGTCGCATCTCTTTTCGATTAAAAATCAGAGACCAAAGGTCTTTGAGGAAGAAATGAAGGGTTATTCTAAAGATTTTTGGAGAAATCAAGCTCTTGGAGAGAAAGTGGAAAAGCGAAATTAGATATTAGGGTTCAAAATTAACAAATTTTGATAGAATAACTAAATAGTTAGCCGAGTAAGCTGACTGGATGGTTAGGGTGTTTTGCTTGCTTTTTCCGTTTTTTCCAGTTTTGCTGGTGTGTCTAACGTTTTGTAAATGCTTAGTGAAGGGGTGCTGTGTTGCAAGATCTAGAAGCCTGTGTTAAAAACTACAAGATCTTTTTGGATGTCCGCCATATCTTTAATGCCAACTATGAAGGTTTTTGTGCAAAGATAGCCCCTCTTTTGCATTCCCATAGAGCTAAAATCTATATTCCAGCCGTGTGTGTGCGAGAGGCGCAAGAGTCATTAGAAGTGGCTAGAAAGAATCGGGCTTTGCTTGAAAATTTATTCCAAGAAAAACTGGCTTATCAACTCACTAAGCCAGATGAGCGTAATAGTGGTTTTTACGATAAAATGCTCTTGCAAGCATGCACCAATACTGCGATCGACACGAAATCCTTTTTATCACCCAAGATCATGGTTTAGCTACCGATGTTCTCAACCTCAACACTAGAAAATCTGTCAAAGCCAAGACTATTTGCGTGCAAAAAATTAAAAGCAATGGTTCTTTAGAAGGGTTTGGCGCACAGAACTTCAATTTAGAGAGTTTTATTAAAATTGGCACAAGCCGTATCTTCATCGACACTTGCAGTGTCCTTGTTTCTGGTTTTGAAAAGTTTTGTCAACAGATCATCCCTCTTTTAAGCAAGCACAGCGCGTACCAAAGAATTGTGAGTTTAGAGCCTCTCTTTAAAGAGTTAAAGAAATGTCTTAAAAGAGCCCACGCAAATAAGGATACTTTTGAGCAACTTCGCGTCCAGGGCTTGGCAGAGTTGCTCGGAGATAAGAACGACTCTTCTGTCAATAAAACCCTGCTTATACACTTTAAAAAACTTATGGTTTCCTATCCCTTGTTTTTTATTTCTAACCATGATAGGTTGCCCCAAGAGCTTTCCAGCTTGAATCGGCGCAAAAAGCAAGCAGATCACGCGATTCAATTTGCTAAAATTGATAAGGACGGCTCGT